>CAYQDW010000078.1:0-10106 GCA_964416385.1 uncultured Cryomorphaceae bacterium
AAAAAGCCCCGCTGTTGCGGGGCCTTCAATGCGTGTGTAGCCATGCATTTAGTTATTATCTACGGCTGTGTTGGCTGTTGATTTTTCCTCAAATGCCTCGTCTCTATATTCGCCAGCTTCTAATTTCGACTTAATAGCAGAAAATGCCTCAAGTGTTTCATTAATATCCTCCGCAGTATGCACTGCCGTTGGAATAAGGCGTAGAAGAATTAAACCTTTAGGAATTACAGGGTAAATTACAATAGAACAGAAAATACCATAATTCTCGCGTAAATCATGTACCAAAGCAGTTGCTTCGCCCAAGTCGCCTTTAAGCATAACAGGCGTTACACAAGAGTTTGTGCTGCCAATATCAAAACCGCGTTCACGAAGGCCATTCTGCAAATTATTAACATTCTCCCATAACTTATCTTTAAGCTCAGGATGTTTGCGCATCATATCTAATCGCTTAAGATTGCCAATTACTAGGGGCATAGGCATAGTCTTAGCAAATATTTGAGAGCGCAAATTATAGCGTAAAAAGTCCATGATATATTTATCTCCAGATACAAAGCCGCCTATGCTAGCAAAGCTCTTGGCAAAGGTTCCGAAGTAAACATCAATATCATCTTGTACGCCTTGTTCCTGACCAGCGCCAGCACCAGTAGCGCCCAATGTACCGATGCCATGTGCATCATCTACCAATAGTCGGAAGTTATATTTCTTTTTATAGGCAACAATTTCTTTTAAAATTCCCTGGTCACCGCGCATACCAAACACGCCTTCTGTAATTACCAAGATACCGCCGCCTGTTGTTTCGGCCAATTTGCTGGCGCGATCAATATTTTTGGCAAAGCTTGCTTCGTCATTATGGTCAAAAGCAAAGCGCTTTCCGGGATGCATACGCAAGCCATCAATAATACAAGCATGGCAATCTGCATCATACACAACCACATCTCTGCGGGTTAAGAGGGCGTCTATGGTACTCATCACACCTTGATAACCAAAGTTGAGCAAAACAGCCGATTCTTTAAATGAAAACTCTGCCAATTCACGCTCTAGTTGTTCGTGATAAACGGTATTTCCACTCATCATACGCGCGCCCATTGGGTAGGCAAGCCCCCATTCTTCAGCTGCTTTAGCATCCGTCTCTCGCACTTCCGGATGGTTACCAAGACCGAGGTAATTATTTAAGCTCCAGCATATCATTTCCTTGCCTTGAAAAGTCATGCGGCTGCTTATCTGCCCTTCTAACTTTGGAAAAGTGTAATAGCCATGAGCAGATTTCATGTGTTGACCAAGTGGGCCCATGTTGCCCTTTAGGCGGTCGAAAATATCATTTACCATATTATAAACTTTTTGAATAAAAGGCTTTTATGAGCAAGTCAAAATCTTTTTCCAGCCAATAAAGGCGCGAAAATATCTATTATTTGAAGGCTAACGAAATCTGAACGTTTAAATATTAACGTTTAGACCAATACCTTCAAAAAAAGTTCATCATTCAAAAAACGCGTAGCTATAAGTAAGACGCAAACCATAAAAGGCATCTGTAGGATTGGCTGCATCACGCAAGTTAAAACCTTCTAAATATGACGAACCTGTAGCATTATAGTGCAGATCTAAAGCTAATGAGCTGTGGTATGAGATTCTCCATTTCCAACCAAAACCTAATTGAAAATTATACGTGGCATATGAGCCTGGAAAAAGCTCATACTCTTGTGGATAAGACGCATTTGTATTTAGAAAAGGGGTGTAAAAAAGACCACCAATACCAACTTTTACAAAAGGTGTGTTAGCGTTGCGCTGAAAGTATTTACCATATTTTTTGAAATTCAATTCAAAGAACATGTTTACTTGAGCAAGTTCTGTATCTACAATATAATCTCTTTCTTGGTTGCCTCTATTGGCATCTGCTGCATAGACTTTTCCCCAGCCGGCCTCAATACCAAAAGCCGTTCTATAATTTAGATGACGGCGGATCTGAATACCCACATCTGGGCGCATTTCATTGATCCAAGTACCAATATCGCCTTCTTGGGTTATTTCTCCAGAATAGTTTAAGGTGCCTACGGCAAGACCTAAACTCCAATATGATGTTGAGTTTTGCGCCACTGCAAATGCGGGTAACAAAACTATTAGGTATAGCATTTTCCTCATAAACCTGTGTAATTATGGTGGCGCAAAAATACAAGATTACTTGGGCTACACTCATCCTGGCTTATGTGGTAGCCCGCTGCGTTAAAATGTGTCAAATCTTTAGGGCTAGTAAGTTGATTTTCAATGATAAACCTCGCCATCATGCCACGCGCTTTTTTTGCGTGAAAGCTCATCACCTTGTAATCACCCTTTGCATTTTGGTCTTTAAATGTAACCTCAACAATTTCATTGGTTAACTTTTTCCGGTTCAAGACTTTACTATACTCACCACTTGCAAGGTTAACAATAGGCATGCCTTCAAATTCTTTGGCGATGTACGATGTAATTTTTTCTTGCCAAAAAGCATATAACCCTTTATGACCATCTACCGAAATTTTCGTTGCCATTTCAAGTCTGTAAGGTGCAATGTGATCCAAAGGCCTTAATATGCCGTATAAACCACTTAGAATCCTTAAGTGCTTTTGGGCGAAATCAATGGCTTTTGTGGATAATGTATTTGCATCTAAACCCAGGTAAGCGTCTCCGCTAAACATAAAAAGTGCCTGGTAAAGCAACTGTTGAGTATTATTATATCGGCTTGCATTGCGCTCATAGTTTTGCTCTGCTAAGGATAAACTAATGTTTTGAAGCTTCATGAGTTGATTTGGAGAAAAGCCCGCAAGCACGCGCTCAATATGCTGAGCGTCTTCAAAGAATTTAGGCAAATCACTTGCGTTGAAATCCACTGGGGCCGTTTCTACTAATCTTTTGGCCGGTGATAACAGTATTAACATGGTAAACTTCTTTATGAACTAACACAAAAAAAAGCGGCTAGTTAGCCGCTTGCATAATTTTTTTTGCTGATGTTCATTGCCGCGTAAGCGCCCATTCGCTCACTGTTACTTTTTCATCGTTACGGTACATAACCTTGTAGATTTTCTTATCCTCATAGTTGTAAACCAACCATTCTCCAGTCTTTCTTCCGTTTGTATAGGTTCCCTCAGCGATTAAAGTTTCATGCCGATCATATGTTTGCCATATACCTTGTGGTACACCGTTTTCAAAACGTGAGATGCTCTTTAACTTGCCACTTTTAAAGTAAGCCGTTACCTCTGTATAGGTTCCTTCAACAAAAGTTGTTGATTTAACATGACCGTTTTTATAGTAATCTACTTGAACGCGTTGTGCGTGGGCCAAAACACCAATAGAAAGTGCTACTATCAAACTCATTAATTTCCTCATCGCTCTTAGTTTTATTATGTTAACCCAAAGTTAACAATTAATTTACATATAAAACAAATCGCTTAACATTTAATTTACATTGAACTAATCGCGGCAAAGAAGTTTCAGAAACATTATGATTCTTATTTTGCTTTGTGCAGAGTAACGGTATTTTCGCCTTGGCATTCTATTTGTTTACGTGACCACTAAATTTGGTTTCTAACATGAAACATATATTAATCATCATTACGATTTCGCTTTATATAGTAAGCGCCAGTTGTTCTGGCAGTAAATCTTATTTAAAGAAGGGGCAACGGCTAGATGAATCAGGTTTAACCACTGAGGCTGCTAATTTTTACATTGAAGCCTTGCGGCGGAAGAAGACCAACGACAAAGCCATTATTGCCTTAAAGAAAACGGGGCAGCAGGTTTTGGATAATTACTTTTCCACTTTTTATCAAAGCTATACCAGTGAACGCTATCGCGAAACGGTATATACCTACATTGAAGCTCAATCATTTAAAAGTAAAGTTGCAGCGGTTGGGGTAAGCCTTAGCGAACCTATTTATTATAATGACTATTATGTTGAAGCACGCAATATTTACATCGCTGAACTGTATGATCGTGCGCAAGAGTTTTTAGCGCGTGAGGCATTTGCAGACGCAGAAAGCACCTTAGAAGAAATAAAAAAACTAGACCCAACTTATAAAGATGTAAATGCTTTGAGCGACTTTGCATTTGTAGAACCTAAATATCGCCAAGCACTACACGAATATGATATTGCCCATTACAGAAAAGCATATCTAATTTTTAACCAAATAAACGAGCGTACCGGTGGCTATAAAGAGAGTAGAGACTATGCGAACTTGGCTTTAGAAAGTGCCCAATATCCTATTGGATTGCTTCCTGTTGAAAACAAAACAAGATATCCAAACTTAGAATCTGGCATTTCTGGCAATATCATTAGAGATATCCAAGCCCTAAATGATCCTTTTATTAAAATAATTGACCGTACGCATACAGAAACCCTGTTAGAAGAGCAATTCTATAATATGACGGGTATTATTGATCAAAATACAATTATAGAAACGGGCACTATGCTTGGCACAAAAGCCATTCTTGTGGGTAAGGTGGTAAACGCGCGTGTTACCTCTGGCAATCTTGTAAAAAATAGCCGTACCGGGTGGCTTGGCAAAGAAGTTAGGTATGTAGATGAACAGGGTGTAAAAAGAACAAAACTCGTGTTTGATAAGGTTTACTATTACGAATACGAACAAACCAATACCGTTACGCTTTCTTTTCAATATCAATTAATTAGTACTGCAACAGGAGAAGTGCTCCTCTCCGACTTGGTAGATATTAAAAAATCGGATGACATTAATTATGCAGTGTTTAATGGAGACACCCGTTATCTCTATGCAGGCTATTGGCGAAATCAATTTAAGAATGATCCAAGCGACAGACGTTTTTCTGGTTACAGTGAAAAAAGAGCACTCGACCAAAAGCTTACCGGGCGTAAATCAATTAAAACCACTGAAGAACTTTTAGTTATGATTTATAAGCAAATTGGTAGTAGTGTTGCAGGCAAACTGCGCGGGTTTAATCCGGAAGACTAAAAACTCATGAAAAGGCTTTTATACATAACTGCACTTATATTTTTTGGTGCTTGCACCGCGCAAAAGGAAACGGTTAAGCAAGAGGATGCGCCTAAACCGCTCTGGGTGAATGGCAAACCCATTGAAACAGGCTATTACTCTGGCATTGGCATGGCTTATAAAAGTGCTGGTAGTGATTTTACAACCATCGCTAAGAACAACGCGCTGAATGATCTGGCAAGTGAAATTTCTGTAGACGTAAAAAGCACAAGTCTGTTTTACCAGATTGAGCAAGATGATAATTTACGACAAGAGTTTCAGGCAAACACTCGACTAAAAAGCAAAGAAAATCTAGAAGGCTACGAGCTTGTAGGCACATGGGAAAACGAAAATCAATACTGGATCTATTATCGCCTTAGCCAGTATGAATATGAACAAATTAAAAAAGCAAGAGAACAGAAAGCTATTGCATTGAGCACACAGTTTTTCGCAAAAGCAGAAGACTTTAAAGCAAGTGGAAAGTATGCGGAAGCTCTGATGTTTGGCGTAAAGGCTTTTGCTGCCTTGAAGGATTACCTGGCAGAGCCATTACAAACAGAATGGCATGGCAAAAGGGTTTTTCTTTTGGTTGAATTGTACTCTTTTATGCAACAAACGCTTAGCGATATACAGCTGCGTCCGATTTATGATCAACTGCAAATTAAACGCGGTGCATCTATACCGGCAGAGCAATTAAGCTTTTTAGCCACCGGAAAAATGGGTGAAGCACTAGCTGGCATCCCAATTTACCTTTACTACAGTGGCCAACGTATCACAAACAATCAGGTTTATACCAATAATAGCGGTGCTGTTAGCTATAGCTTAAACCGCTTAAATTCTTCTAACGCGAAAGAATATCTCCAAGCTAATGTAAATATGGTTGCTTTGGTAAGTGAAGCAACAGAAGACAGTTTTGTGCGCAAGCTTTTGGCCAAACTTAGCGGTGCGGAAGCACGTATAGAGATTGAAATTGTTAAACCCTTGATCTTTATTGAAAGCATTGAAAATAATATGGGCGTAGCCATGAATACTGAACCCTTGAGCAACGCCTATAAGCAAGCATTTATTGATCAGGGATTTGCCATAAGCAGAAATAAGGAAACCGCAGACTACGTGCTTAAAATAGATGCCCAAACACGTGCAAGTACAGATCAGGGGCGATTTCGTACAGCTGCATTGGATGCACACATTGAACTTTTGCGCACAACAGGAGAATTACTCTACGACAAACAAATTCAGGGCTTTATGGGGATGCAGCTAGACCATGTAAAAGCTGGTGAAGATGCTTATAAAAAACTTGCTGCAGAGATAAACAGGCGTTATTTCAGAGAAATGCGCAGGCAGGTTTTTGAATAAATTTTTGTCAAATTCATTATGACATAAAATACTTGAGGACCGGAGTAACCTCAAAACCCTAAACCCTCTCCCCCCAGAAACCATCGTGCTTTTTAACCTCAACATCGCCCAGCACTTTGCACTGGCAAGCCAGGCGCAAACCACTGGCTTCTTTGTGTGGCGGAAAGTTGAGGCGCCACTTCTCTACCCCGGTTTTGGGTGAAACTTTTCCTTTGATTTCAACCGCGCAGGTGCCACAGGTGCCCAGGCCGCGACAATTCAACATTCGGGCGCTGCCGTTATAAGGTGGTAACCCATTGCGCTTTAGTACACTACGCAGATTTTCGCCAACGGCACAATTCAGCAAAAAACCATTGTATTTAATTGTTGGCATGGGCGAAAGAATCACTTAAACGGATTGCTGTACTTTTCATCAGTGTGCAAGGCCGTATCGCTAAGCGTAAGTAAAAAATCCAGCAGAGCCTGCTTATCCACCTCACTCAATTCCATTCGTATGGGCTGGCCTGTGTTAAAATCCTTCAACGTTTGGTCAAGATTGGGGTGCGGCTGCACATTAGACGCGTAGTGATCAATAACCTCCTGCAACGTAGCAAAACGGCCATCATGCATATAGGGTGCTTTATGGGCAATATCTTTTAATGAAGGTGCTTTAAAAGTGGCATCTTGATTAGGATTTCCTGTCACAGCACCACCGCCTGGATCTGTTGTTGTTGCATCCAAGCCGTTATTGCGTAAACCGCTACCGGTAAAACTCTCGCCACCATGACAAGCCGCGCATTTCATGCCACCGTTTCCTTCTTCTAGAAATAAGAATTTTCCCCTGTTTTCACTTTCTGTGAAGTTGGGAAAATCATCACGCTCAGAATTCACCAACGGACGGCCCTCATCATACTTGCTGCGATAGCTTACAATGCTTCGCACAAATTGTGCTAGTGCTAATGCGGCTTTTTCTTGAGTAATCTCTTCATCACCAAAGGCACGCTTAAACAGTATGGGGTAATATTCCTGCTCCTTTAAGCGAGCCTGCATTTGGGCAAGGGTGAGGCCCATTTCAATGGTATCCTGTATCGGCATTAATACCTGATCTTCCAGGGTAAGGGCGCGTTCATCCCAAAAGAAATGACCATTGGCATACCAGCGGGCATTGATCAAGCCCATGCTGTGGCGGTGCGTAAAACCACCTGCAAAACCTTCACTAAACTGCTTGGGGTCATCAAAGCCGTGCTCTTGCTTGTGGCAGCTTGCACAAGAAATTGTGCGGTTAACGCTCAGGTTCTTGTCATAAAACAGAACGCGGCCAAGCGTTGCACCCCAATCTGTAACTGGGTTAAACGCAGGCGTGTTGTCTATATTAATGGTTTGGCTGTTCTGTAAATGTGCGGGCAGCGGTGGGTTGGCATAATTATAAGGCGTTGATGGCAGCTTTAAATACCTTGAGAGAACAACTTCTTCAATTGGCACTTCTACATCTGGCTTACATGCCAATGTTAAAATGAATATTAGAGATGCTATTATCGCTTTAAAAGGCATTTAACAAAAATATATATCTAAACGCGCGCCACAACCATATGTTTAAGCACGTAAAATTCTATGGTGCCATTAAACCCTAAAATAAGATCAATCAAACTCTAGACTTAAAACCAATGCCGCTTAAAATAAAAGGGTTGAACAATTTATTGGTAGAGTACCGCACACAATGTAATTTGCACACATTTCCTAAAAACCTTTTGTAATGCGTAAAATCAAAAATTATATACATGGCCAGTGGATTGAAGCACCTGGTGTTGAATTTGTAGCACACAACGCCATAACTGGTGAAACTATTGGCGAAGTAAGTAGTGAAGGTCTTGATTATGCCAGCATTTTGGAATATGGCCGCAACGTGGGTGGCCCTGCACTTCGCAAAATGACGTTTCAACAGCGCGGATTAATGCTCAAAGCCTTGGCGCTTTATATGTTAGAACGAAAGGATAAATTCTACAAACTAAGTTATGCCACAGGAGCGAGCAAGATTGACAGCTGGGTAGATATAGAAGGCGGCATCGGGAATCTCTTTGCCAATGCCAGTTTACGCAGGCAGTTCCCAGATTTGCCCTATCATGTAGACGGTCCGGCCGTAATAACCAGCCGCGAAGGCACCTTTATAGGCAATCACATCATGGTACCAAAGCGCGGTGTGGCTGTGCATATCAATGCCTTTAACTTCCCCATTTGGGGCATGCTGGAGAAAGTGGCCGTAAACTGGATGGCGGGTATGCCAGCTGTGGTTAAGCCGAGCGAATTCACGAGCTACTTAACGGAACTGGCGGTACAAGAGATTATTGAAAGCGGCATTTTGCCCGAAGGTGCTTTGCAGCTGGTAACTGGTATGGGCCGGGGTATCATAGATACCGTTGGCAGCCAGGATGTAGTAACTTTTACGGGAAGTGCGGCAACGGGTAAAAAGCTAAAAGGTTTGCCACATATCATAGAGAATTCTGTGCCTTTCAACCTGGAGGCCGATAGCCTTAACGCTTCTGTTTTAGGTGAGGATGCCGTTCCGGGCACACCAGAATTTGATCTTTTTGTGAAAGAAGTGCACAAAGAAATGACCCTAAAAGCGGGTCAGCGCTGCACCGGCATCCGCAGGATATTGGTACCCGAAAAACTGGTTGAAGATGTGCAGATCGCTATCAGCCAGCGCCTGGCAAAAACGGTCATTGGCGACCCACAGATGGAAGGTGTGCGCATGGGTGCCCTAGCCAATAAAACGCAGGTTGAACGCGTAGCCACCAATGTGAGCAAGCTGGCAGAAAGTCAGGACATTGTTTTTGGCGATATGCAGAATTTCAATATCACCGGTGGTAGCAAAGAGAATGGCGCTTTCTTCAGCCCTATACTCTTCCGCAATGATGACCCGTACAACAAGACAGACGTACACGAAATAGAGGCCTTTGGTCCTGTCAGCACCATCATCCCCTATAAAGATCTGGAAGATGCCGTGCGGATTA
The DNA here is from genome assembly GCA_964416385.1 of uncultured Cryomorphaceae bacterium. Classification (GTDB taxonomy): domain Bacteria; phylum Bacteroidota; class Bacteroidia; order Flavobacteriales; family Schleiferiaceae; genus JAUHWL01. The sequence continues at coordinate 9,317 of CAYQDW010000078.1, forward strand.
CAGAAATGGGTAAAGGCAGCCTAGTTACCAGCATTGTAACCAATGATGACAAACTGGCCCGCGAATTTGTAGTAAACGCAGCCCATACCAACGGGCGAATTTTAGTGCTCAACCAGCGTTGTGCCAAAGAAAATACCGGCCATGGCAGTCCGTTGGCCACCTTAACCCATGGCGGCCCCGGCCGCGCAGGTGGTGGCGAAGAAATGGGCGGCAAGCGCGGCGTTTTGCACTACCTGCAACGCACGGCCATACAAGGGCACCCCGATACGCTTACGGAGATCACCCAGCAGTACCAGCCCGGTGCCACCCGCCCCGAGGCCAACCCGCATGTGTTCCGCCAGCATTTTGAAGATCTTAAGGTTGGAGATACCGTGTTCACACACAAGCACACCGTAACAGAGGCAGACATTGTAAATTTTGCCAATGTAAGTGGCGACAACTTTTATGCACACATGGATGCTACCAGCTTGGAGGGAACCATTTTTGAAGGCCGCGTGGCGCATGGGTATTTCATCCTCAGCAAGGCCGCAGGATTATTTGTTGACCCCAAAAAAGGACCTGTTCTTTTAAACTATGGTATTGATGAGGCCCGTTTTACCAAACCCGTTTACCCGGGCGCGACCATTGGGGTAAAATTCACGGTGAAGGAAAAGATAGATCAGGAAAAGAAAAGCGAAGACGACATCGCCAAGGGTATCGTAAAGTTTTTAGTAGATGTGTATGACGAAACTGGAGAAACGGTAGCGATTGCAACGATTTTAACGATGGTGAAGAAGTTGGAGCAGTAGCC
>CAYQDW010000079.1:0-10048 GCA_964416385.1 uncultured Cryomorphaceae bacterium
TAAAACTTGACGTTTTATTCTAATACTCGCAGATAGTGACATAATACTTGAAGGTGCTTTGGGTTAGTAATATTTTAATCTACATGTTTATTTAATCACAATAAAAGATCTGAACTGTGTAAAATTTCACATCTTCTAGTGCACTCCAAGGTAATTATACCTTAAAGTGGAGGCAACGCATTATTGGTTGTTTATTATTCCTGATCATTGTACCCATTATAAAACTTTATTAATGCGCCAAAAACTAGTAATTCCGAACAATAAAAACGATTTTATTAGCTTTTTTAGAAAGATATAAGCTACGTACAAGAACTCTTAATCAACTTTCTGCTGTGTGTCTTCGTTCCCAAAAAAACCTTTTTAAAAAGCTAACAGAAATTATAATCTTGGCTCATCTCTTCACCAAAACACCACCTAGATTTATGGCAAAAAGCATGAAAGTAAAGTTATAAGCGCAAAAAATGGTATTTCTTGCCTTTTGGCAAGAAATAATACGTTCTACAATTTAATTCTGCTTAAGGTATAGGGCGTCATACCCAGAAATGAGGCAATATATTTTCGCGGAGCAAATTTTGCAGTTTGTGGATATTCTTTTATTAATAATTCTAAGGCTTCTTTTTTTGTCCTAATTGTAAGTTCCCTTTGAAAATTAACTTTCTTCCTTAAAACTTTTTCTAAATACTTAGATTCAAAAACTTGAAAACTTGGTATCTCATTTCTCAAAGATTGGATATCATTTAAATTCCAAATAATAATTTCGCTAGGTTCAATTGCTTGAATCATTCGTGCGCTAGGTTCTTGAGTTTGATAACTTTTTAAATCTGAAAAAAATACGCCTTGTTCTGTAAAGCCTGTGGTATGTTCATTGCCATTATCATCATAAAAACAACTACGTAGCAAACCTTTTTTTAGATAACCCACCGCATTTTTTATTTGCCCTATTGAGATAAAATTCTCTTGCCGTTTCAATGTACCGATATTAGCTTTCGCCAATAATTTATCGACATCTTCTATAGTGAAGGATGCATATTTTGAAATCTTATTATATAGTTCTTCTCTCATCGCTCATTGCAAATTACGGTCTGGCTAATCTTGGTGGGGGATTGAAAAGCGGAAACTATTAAACTGGTTTAAAGGATAGCCCCAGCTACGATTTGCGCCTCAATATTTGTCAAAAAAAATTTAGGAGATAAAACGTCTCACCTTTCGATTATCTCGATAACGCAGCATTGCGAATAGGTTATGTGCCAGTTGCACAACTTTGTTAATCATCAAAAATAAGCATAGCGGAGCAAGAATAAATCGTTCTACCTAATAAATTTGCGAGGCAGAATACACTGTATCAAAACGAACTCTTCATCAACTTGCTGTTCCGATAATTTATAACGCACGCTAGGAGGCTTTGAAATTTGGCATTTACCAATGCAAAAATTCCGCCTCAATCTATAGCAATAAGCACGTAAGTAGATAATCCACTTGCGTTGCTTTTAACACCACTTGAACGGCTGATTGTTAAGCATTTTGCTGTAACAAATTATCGTTAATAAAAATTCTGCTGGCTTAAAACGCTCCCGTTAACGAGCTACAAAAAATCAAATTTTAGACGGGTCTGCGCTTCGTTCAAGGGCTACCACTGTAAATACTTGGGGTTGTCTTTTAAAAATTTCAATTGTAAGCATGTTCTTATGTTTGAGCCGTGTCTTTCATCGTGCATTTCAATAAATGATTTGCTGAGGTGAAGGTTAATTAAATCTAACAAACGTTAAATCATGAGAAAAAATCTACTTCTACTACTATCGCTGTTCTTTGCGATAACCGCTTGGGGGCAGACAAAATACTGGGATCTATCAACAGCCTCAGGACTTCAACCCGGAAACGGCAATTGGGATGAGAGCACACCCCTTTGGAGCACAGGAAATTCCGGAAGTAATCCGCTTGGCCTATGGAGTAACACTTGGTCTGCGGGAAAGTGGCAAGCCGATGCTTATTTTCAGGCTCCAGGCATTAGCGTGATCACAGTTGTCGGAGCTAATAGTACAGCTGGACCAACCTGGCAGCATCATCCTGCGCTAATTGGCGCTAATAAAATTTACATTGGAAATAATCAAGCTACGGCTAATGTAATTCTGCAGATTGGAGAAGGCAAAAAGCTCATTTCTGGTGAATCAGCCCCTGTGAATGGCTGGGCGGGTGAGCAAGCGCTTCTAAGACTCAACAGTAATAATGCAAGTGCACCTGCAGTTGCGGAATGGCGAGGCCACCTACAGATGGGTGGCAACAGAAGTGCCGCATTAAAAATGTCAGGTTACAGTCAAATGACGGTAGCTGGAAACAATCTGTTCATCGGCCACAACGAGGGAAGGGCTGTAATGAATATTGGTGGATACTCCTCCTTCAGCGCTACCACCAGCAATCCCATGTACGTGGGAAATTTATTTAATGGAATAGGTATTGTGAACTTATACGATGATGCCACAATGACTCTCAATGGAGCAATGCAACTTGGACAAATAAACTCTCCTGTCTTTAGTTATAACCATGGAATCCTTACGATCGCTGGTAATGCCAACTTTACTTCCAATGGCTTGTTGGTTGGTGGCGGGGCACAGGCTAATAACGCTGTTGGTGAGCAGTTTGGCCAATTCTACCAGACTGGCGGCATAGCCACTATTAACGGCAGTGTGTCCTTCGGTGGCAACGTTGGCGCAGCGGGCACAACAATTAAGGGGAACGTGATACTGGCAGGAGGCTCGTTGGCGGTGAGTGATATGATTCAGCTTGGCACTGCTGCTTCAACAGGTACTATTATCGAACCAAACCTTATTTTTCGAGGCGGAACGCTTACATACACTGGGTCTGTATCCCAGAATAATTGGATAGACCTTGGCGCTAACGGCAAGGTTATTGTTTATGAGGGCGCTACAATTGATGTTGGCGGGCAAGATGTTACGATTTCGATGCCCTTGCTAAAGGCTACAGGTTATGGCGTTGCAAGCATTAGTTTGGCAAACGCTGGCACACATAACTACGTTCCTCCTGGCTTACGCATTACTGGAGGCCTTGGTTCTGGCGCAACAGGGATCACGCAAGTAGATGAACAAGGATTAATTACTGGCTTTATTGTTACTAGTCCCGGAGTTGGATACGCTCCTAGTGATGTGCTAACTACCCACCTTGATAAAGTTACAGGTGGTGGTGCAGCAGGAACAGTTACCCTTGTTGACAACGCCACTTACAACGGAGGACTGACAAAGAACGGCACTGGAACACTAACGCTAACTGGTAATAATACCTATAGTGGTAACACCGTAGTGAACGAAGGTATATTGAGTATTACCAACCCCTATTTAAATGATATGTCTACAGTGACCATTGCCACAGGGGCAAAAATGGACCTAGACTTCGTTGGTACCGATGACATTACATCACTGACACTTGGTGGTAACTCCATGATTGCAGGCACCTATAATGCAACTAGCCATCCCAATTTTTTTACTGGAACAGGCTCCTTGAATGTAACTGCATCTCCACCAGTATCAAATCTTACACAACAAATTGGGTATTTAACTATTCAGCCCGCAATTAATGCTGCATCCAATGGTGACGTTATTGAAGTAGCTGCGGGGACTTACGATGGTTTCAGAGTTACCGGAAAGACGAACCTCACAGTTCAGGCTAGCGGTGTGGTTACAATAACACCCGTGAATATTTCTGGTGAAACAGCGGGTGTTTATGTGGACCCTGGTACTACTGGACTTATTATTGATGGTTTCTCTTTTGATGGAACTGGATTAACCAATAGCCGTGGTGTAATAGGAAGAGATGGCTCTGGTTATGAAGTAAAAAATTCAAGTTTCGCCAATTTAGCAACTGGTGTGTACGCTAACGGTACTGGAAGTGGTAACGTTAGCCTAACAGTAAAGAATAGTACTTTCACTAATTGCTCAGCCGGTGTTGGCGGCACAGAAGCTACCAACCCTGCCATTATCACAGGCAATACGTTCACTATCCCCACAAATGGAGAAGGCGTTGGTCTTGGTACTGGCGTTGGAGGGCTTACACTAAATGACAATTCCTTTACACCGAGTACAGAGGTAGCCATTGCTAATTATACAACATCAACCTTATCTGCTACATGTAACTGGTTCGGCCAAGCAAGCGGCCCCGCCGCTGGCCAGATCTCTGGCAACGTTACCACCATTCCTTTCCTTACAGATGGTAACGATAGCGATGGCAGTACTCCAGGCTTCCAGCCTGCTGCGGGCAGTTGTGTAGGCGGCCCAGTTAAAGTATATGCAGATGCAACCACCACTACGGTACAATCTGCACATGCCACCATACAAGACGCTATTGATGCTGCAACAACCATCAACAGCAACGTAATCCGTGTTGACGCGGGTACTTACAACGAAACCTTAAATATCAGTAAGAGCGTTGCAGTAATTTCAGCTGCTACCCCTACTACTGATGCCATTATTCGTGGTGGCGGTGGCACAGGTGCAGCAGACGCTGTTGTGCGCTTTTCTGCCAATGATGCTACCCTAGAAGGATTTACTATAGATAGAAATGATGCCACTGGAAATAACCGCGCAATAGCACCAATGGCTTCAAGTGGTACTACCATAAAAGATAACACCATAATCAATGCCTTCCGTGGTATTCAAGGTGATTTCTATGGCAGCCCCACCAATCTCACCATTAGTGGTAATACCTTCTCTGGCTCTGTTAGCTATGGAATTTCTGGTACTGAGAACATGAATGGACTAACCATTACTGGCAACACCTTTACAGACAACACAGAGGGTATTGGTTTGGGTACAGGGTTAACAAACTTGTCTATTACAGGCAATAATAGTTTTACCTCAACAGACCCAACAACAAAGCATATTGCAGCTTATGGCAGCAATCTAATGCCAGACATATCTGCCCTGTATACCAACAATACATTCGGTGCTGCTTTCTCAGTTAATCCAACAAACGGCACTGACGGTACAACGGCAGCTATTTATAACTCTTTGGCCACATCTTTGGCCAATACTTCTACAGATGTTACCACCCAATCTACCCTGCAGATTCCTGATAACACTTCTATTTCAGGTGATCTAGACCTATCAGGTACGCCCGGAAATGACCCTGCAGTGAATTTATCGCCTGGTAATAGCCCTGGATGTGTTACTGTAGCAGGAAATCTTTCTACAACAAGTAATGATACATATGAAATTGAAGTAGACGGAATCACCGCCTGTACAGAACATGATCAATTTACCATAACTGGTAATTTAACACTTGGTAATGCCACGCTCAATTTGGTTTTAGGTTATGACCCTGCTCATAACGCTTCATTTACAATTCTAAAAAATGATGGCTTAAATGCTGTTAATGGCACATTCAGTGGCTTGACAGAAGGTGCATTATTCACTGCAAATTATAATGGCGCAGCTTATACCCTATCAATCTCATACACTGGGGGTGATGGCAATGACGTTGTTGTTACTGCTTTAACACGGGTACGCGTTTATAATGCAACCAATGCGCTAGTAAGCACGCATAATGATATTCAGCCAGCCATTATTGCGCCTACAACCATGGATGGATATTCAATAACCTTAGAGGCAGGTACGTATTATGGTAACGTTTTCAGTTCAGGTGAGGTGATAATTTCTAAAGAAGTAGCCATAAAAGGCGCCAATACCGGCACATCTGGTAATGCAGCACGGGTGGCTGAGTCAGAATTGGTAGGGTTCTTCCAAGTGCTTCGCAACAACGTAACTATTGATGGTCTTAAGATATCATCTTTGGGTACAGCGCTGGTAAATGACAATTCAAATGCCTACCAAGCCTACCTCAATGGCGCAACCTCTTATTTTAACAATATAAGTTTCATCAACAATATTGTTACTGGTAAAGATGGTTCTTCGGCAGTTGTTCAATTAGATAAAGCCTCTAATCCCAACCAAGCTACTCTAGCCTCAAGTGACTGGAATGTTTCTGACAACAGGTTTGAAAGCTTTGAAGGCACAACTGGCAATACAGTAATTTCTGTGAAGGGTATTAGCGGGGTCACCATTAATAACAACGTGATCCAGTACAACGCCACTGACGCCACTACTAGCACAAACGCCCTGGATGGCCGTAAAGGCATAGACGTTGATTTTGTGGAACAAACGGGAAAAACTATTCAAATTACCGGCAATACCATCGCGCTAAATGCTGATGTATCTGACCCAGCTACTAGAGATGCTGAATTAGCCAAAGCGCCTTTCGGCATTCGGGTTCTTGGTGATATAAAAGATATTACGCTTTCTAGCAACACCATTAGCAAAACCCAAGACGGAATAATAGTAGAGAAAAACGGCTCTGGGTCTAATCAAATTAGTAATGGTACTTTAAATAGCAATGCCATAACAGATATCAATAATGGTATTTCAGTAACGGCTGGTTCTCTTTTAAATGTATCTGGTACATCTAACAGTGTTGAGGCATTTAAATCTGCAATCGTTCTTGATGTGGATGCAGGAACCTTTACAAATGTTCAACTTATTGAGAACAAACTTGTAAGCGGTGCTACATTTTATGGTCTCCAAGCCATTACTTCAAGCACAACTACAGATCAAATCTTGTCTCGATGCAATTGGTATGGCGCAGCAGATTTTGCAACCGTAACAGCCAAAAATGATGGCCCAATAGATTTTACCCAGTTTGCTACGGATGGCGATTTAGCCAATCTGAAGTGTGGTAAGGTGCTTGATGAAATATCAGCATTTTTAGAAGGGCCTTTTGATATCACAACCGGCAGCATGAAAACGTTGCTTAATACCCCTCAGGCGCCAGTTATCCCGATTTTCCCTTCTCAACCATCTGTTTTAGAAACACATGGTCTTACACAACCCTATAGTGCAGCACCTTTTAGCTATGCCGGTACTGAAACTACAACGGCACAATTCCTAACAGACAATGACTCTATTGTTGATTGGGTATTGATAGAGACCAGGGATGTGACTGACAGAACAGTTGTGTTGGAAAGAAAGGCCGCATTTATCTGTGCAAAAGGCAGAATTATAAGCCACGATGGAAACCCTATTGTGATGGAAACTGGTGGTAGCCCTACCTTCCATATTGCGCTATGGCATAGAAATCATACCAATATAGCGACCAAAGATCCTGTTCCTGGCAAGTGGGATATCCGCGAAAGTTCTGCTAATGTTTATGAGCAAACAATTAGTGTTGGTCCGATTACACAAACCTTGAAAACACTAAAAACACAAGGTTTCTATAAAGTGATTTATGGTGGAGATGGTAATAATGACAACAGCATTACAAGTACAGACTTTAATGCTTGGATCCAAGCCGCTGGCCAAAACGGGTATTTCATAGGTGATTTTGACTTAAACGGCAACGTTACAACAAGCGATTTGAATTTGCCTGTTGGAAACATTGGTCAAGACATAAGCTTCCCCCAATAACTTTTAAACTTCGATTAGTGCTAACATAAAATTTTAAAGAAATGAAAATTTTAAAAATCTTTCTAGTAATCATTAGCCTTGGGTTGGCTGTTTCAACAACCGCCCAAGACTATGATCTAAACCTGAAAACAGTGAGAAACGATGCTGTTGCGGGTGGTGAGCTGCATGTGGTGGTTCAAATTCGAGCTACTTCGGCAAAATCAACATTTGATCTTTCAGATTTCACGCTCAGAGTAGCTTTCAGTAATGCAGCATTGTCTGTTGGTACGGTAACACCATTGCCTGCCGCTAGATATGAGTGGCAAGGCCAGTTTTCAACGCATATGCCTATCAAATCTGTTTCTTTAAATCAAACTATAATTGGACTCAATGAGCTTGTTTTTTTCCAAGCAGACCCATTTACAGCTAACATACCAAACACACCGCTCACAATAGGCACAGCATGGGTAGATATGATTTCCTTTAAGTTTGACATTATTAGCGCAGATGCTGCTTATTTGTTCCTTAATCTAGGCCAGGGCCTAGGTACCTTAAGCGGTTTTAATCTTAGCGAGGTAACCTCTATACCGGCTCAAACAACAGCACCTCTAGGTTTTGGCGAGGGCTTCACACGCGTAACCTATGACGGTACCAATTGGAAAGGTGGTAATGGCACGAATAATGCGCCAAATAGTACCGATGGTTGCAAGGAAATTTACATTGCAGCTGGTACTGCTACAATAACTGGTAATGTGGCTTGCGATTTTTTTAGGGTAGAACCTGGAGCCAAATTAATTGTAGCACCACAAGCCACGCTGCGCACATTTATGCAGAATACGGTAAATGGTCAATTTCCTGCGCAGCCAACTTTAGGTTTTCAAGTGTCTAGCAGTGATGATTTTGTAATTGATGCGAACTCTACAGGATATGGCCAGTACATTGGCCCCGGCCTACCTGGTACAATTAAACAATGGGTTGGTACAGACCAAGGTTGGCGTAACATGTCGTTTCCTGTAGCAAATACCTCAAGTATAGATCTTGCCGGAGGGTTATTCAATTTTGATGTTAATAGCACAAGCTACAATGGCACACCAGATGACTGTGGTTCTTGGGGAAATGAGATTAATTCTGTTAACGTGTATACATTTGGTATAGGCGGTCAACCACATGAGTGGTATGGTGCAGCATCAAACACACCAACTGGCAGTGGCGTTGGCTACAATGTTTTTGTTGGGGGACCTATCTTTGGTTCCTCTGGCGTAATTACTGCTAAGGGCACATTTTATGACCAAAGTACTGTAGGCTTTGTTTCATATACACATGATGCCCCACACAGGGTTGGCGGTACAGGCTCTCAGAGTAGTGTGGCTTCTACTTGTATTACAGATCCACCTGCTGACAGACAATCAAATTGGAATGGCTGGGTGCTCCTTGGCAATCCTTTCCCATCTAATTTAGACGTTGAAGAGTTTGCAAAAGATAATGGTATTGCCCTTGGCCAGATTAGAATATGGGACCGCGTTGGCAATACGATTGTTGCTGCTACAGATGCCACTAAAGGGTTTACTACCATTGCACCAATGCAAGGCTTTTGGGTAAAAACTGGTAGTGCTGGTGATAGTAAGAATTTAGTCTTTTCAGGTAACCAACGTGTTTTTGGAGCTACATCGTTCTTGAAATTCGCCGGTAATCAAGTAGTTTTAACTGCAGCTAATACTTCTAATAACGAAACCAAGTCTATTTATTTACAATTTAATGCGTATGCCACTAAAGGCTATGACCAGCTTTTTGATAGCTATGGTTTTAATTCTCAAAGCCAAACAGCACCACAATTAGCATTTGATAATTCTCACATGTATGATGGCGCAAGCATCCTTGCTCCATTAGATTATAATGCTGTTCCTGATGTTCAAGCATCAGACTCATATAATCTTAGATTTTGGTCAAGAACCGCCGGTCAGTTTAAATTTGACGTTGATTCTGCCACCATGTTACCTGGCTGGCACGTATTTATTGAAGACACTAAACTGTCTCCAGGCGTGTATCAAGACATCACGAGCAGTCCATATACTTTTAGCTACGACCCAGCCACAGATGCTCCCAATCGCTTTATAATGCATTTTTCTACAAGTGCTAAATTAACGGTAGATGAGGATGACGCTGCATTTGAAAATACATCATATAACGCGCTTGTCTATACGGATGAATATGGCATTCATATCAATTTTGAGGATTATCCTTTTGAGAAAGTGTCTGTTCAAATCCATAATAGTGCCGGTCAACTTTTAAATGCAGATACTGATGTAAATACGAATGAATTGTATTCATACCGCACAGATAATAATTCTTCTAACTTTTATCTGATTACGGTAATTAATAGTGATGGAAGTACTTTTAGTTCTAAGATTATAAACTAACAGATACAACCCCCGATGGCTGCGAAGCCTGCGGTTCTTAAGCGTTAGCTCAAAGTTTATTCAGCTTTACAATCCCCGCCAAAGCGGGGATTGTTTTTTTCAATAGATTCTAAATTCGTCCAATGATTATAAAATGTTATGCGCTTACAGGCGTAACCAGACAAGTTTAATTGGTAATATTTGAATACG
>CAYQDW010000080.1:0-9659 GCA_964416385.1 uncultured Cryomorphaceae bacterium
AATAGTGGTACTGCTGCAATTCATCTCGCATTAATTCTGTGTGGCGTTACATCAGGAGATGTAGTTCTTGTCGCCTCACATACACATAATGCAACTGTAAATCCTATCATTTACCAGGGTGCTACACCCGTTTTTATTGATTCAGAAGAAGATACCTGGAATATGAGCCCAAAGTATCTTCATGCGGCTATTCTAGACAGTATTAAGAAGGGCATAAAACCCAAGGCAATAATTGTGGTTCATTTGTACGGTATGCCTGCTAAAATGAAAGAAATACTCGAAATTGCTAATGGTTTTGATATTCCTATTATCGAGGATGCGGCAGAGTCCTTAGGCAGCAAATTACAAAGCAAGCCACTAGGCACATTTGGCAGGTTTGGGATACTCTCATTTAACGGCAATAAAATTATCACTACAAGTGGTGGTGGCGCATTGATTTGCCCAGATGATGAAATGCGCGAAAAGGGATTGTTTTATGCAACGCAAGCCCGTGATCAAGCACCTCACTTTGAGCATTCAGAAATTGGATATAATTATAGACTAAGTAACCTTTTAGCAGCGCTGGGTAATGCACAGCTAAAAGATTTAAATGCGCGTATTGCCAAGCGTAGAGCTATTTTTAATAGGTATATGGATGCTTTTATGGCCTTAAATGATAAGCTTGGCAAAACCGTTGTTATATCAACCTACGAATATGCAGAAGCATTTTCTAACCGTTGGTTATCTTCTTTTTTAATTACCCCACTTAACAATATCACGGCATTATCATGGCGTGAAGCGCTTGAAAAGGCAGGCATTGAGAGTCGGCCATTATGGAAGCCGATGCATTTACAGCCCGTATTCAAAAATTCTTCATTTTTTGGCGATCACACTTCAGATCGCATATTTGAGCAGGGTATCTGCCTGCCATCTGGCACTGATTTAAGTGCCGAGAATCAGCAAGAAATAATTGCAATTCTTTCTGATCTGTACTACTAATTTTCCGAACTTTTTATCAACTTTTATTTAAACACTTACATACATAATGTAATAGTTCATGGCATTGGTTACTTTTGCATAAACCAAAAACTACCGTATGCTGAATAAACTACTCAGGCGTTATGCCAACAGGTTTCTTTCCAAATGGGTTGTTTTAGTTTTTGATGTCTCTGTTACCATAGTGGCTTTTCTTCTTGCCGCTGTACTTCGTCACAACTTTGAATATGATAAAATAGATCCTTTTATATTAGAATATCAGGGGGTTTTTGTGGCGTTGGTTTACACGGTAGGTTTCTTGCTTACGCAAAGCTATGCAGGTATCATACGTCACACCTCACTTAATGATGCAAATCGTGTTTTCCGTGCTACATTCTTTTCGTTTTTTGGATTGTTATTATTAAGCACGCTTTACACATGGGTAGAGCATTTTAGCCTCTTTAATGTTTCAAGATCAATATTAATAATCCATTACATCTTAAATCTGTTTTTATTGCTCGGAAGCAGATTTGCCATAAAATCTATTTATCACGCTGCTTTACGCAGTGACAATTTTAGAAGACTTAGGGTTATAATTTATGGCGCAGGTACCTCTGGTCTGATGACTAAAAATACGCTCATGCAAGACATGAGTAGAAATTATGAGATCATTGGTTTTGTTGACGATAATAGAAATAAGGTTGGTAAAAGCTTAGAAGGCATACCTGTTTATGCGCCCTCAATAGCTCTGAGTTCTGATTTTGTAAAGAAAAATAGAATAAGACAATTAATTCTTGCTATTCAAAATATGGAGCAAGACCAAAAGCGCGAAATAGTTGAGAAGGGGTTAGAATTAAATCTGGACGTTAAGGTTATTCCCGCGCATGAAAATTGGATAAACGGAGAGTTAAGTACCAAGCAGCTTCGTTCGGTAAGCATTGAAGAGCTACTAGAACGTGAACCAATAAGCTTAGCCAATAAAGAATTACAAGCTAGTTTAAACGGTGGTACCGTATTTATTACTGGTGCAGCGGGGTCTATTGGTAGTGAAATAGCTAGACAGGTACTTCACTATGAGCCTGAAAAGGTTGTGTTAATTGATCAGGCAGAATCTGCACTTTATGAATTAGAATTTGAAATCAATTCTTCAAAGCTCAAAAAGTATTCAAATCGTGTTGAAATTGTTGTTGCAAATATTAAAGACTATCTCCGCATGGAGTTGCTCTTTCAAAAATATAAACCAACAATCGTTTATCACGCTGCAGCATATAAACACGTTCCTCTAATGGAGGAAAACCCATATGAGGCAGTGCTCGTCAATATTTATGGGACCAAAATTGTTGCAGACTTAAGCGTAGAAAACAAGGTAAAGAAGTTTGTAATGGTAAGTACCGATAAAGCGGTAAATCCTACAAACGTAATGGGTGCTACCAAACGTGTGGCTGAAATCTACACGCAATCATTAAATAATAAACCTGGCGTTGCAACGCGTTTTACAACAACCCGTTTCGGTAATGTCCTTGGCTCTAATGGTTCAGTAATTCCTTTATTTAGAAAGCAAATAGAGCAGGGTGGTCCGGTTACCGTAACCCATGCAGATATTACACGTTATTTTATGACTATACCAGAAGCGTGTAACTTGGTGTTAGAAGCTGGTGTAATGGGTAAAGGAGGAGAAATCTTTGTATTTGATATGGGCCGTAGCGTACGCATCATAGATCTTGCAAAGAAAATGATTAAGCTCAGTGGCCTGGAGCTAGGTAAAGACATTGAAATTCAGGTTACTGGTCTTCGTCCTGGTGAAAAGCTCTATGAAGAATTGCTCAACAATAAAGAGAACACCCTGCCAACGCATCATGAAAAAATAATGATTGCACAGGTAACCACATATCCTCATGATGAAATCATCAAAAAACTAGAGAATTTGAGTGTTGATTTAATAGAAGATGATGAAATGAAAATAGTGGCCCATTTAAAGAGTATCGTTCCCGAATTCATTTCCCAGAATTCTAAATTCTCTTCTCTAGATATCCCTATAAGATGATAAAGAACATAATTACCTTAGCCTATGCTTTCTTACTTGTAATTTCTGCACAGGCTCAGCACGCTTACTTGCCTTTGGCTTATGATTACGACATGCTTTACGCGGGTAAAATCTATGATGTAAAAACCGATATCCACACCAGTGTTAGACCATTGCGCAGGTCTGAAGTTCAGGTTTATACCAATGTAGATACCTTGTTGCATGACTTACGTTATAGTGGTAAATTTTGGAATTCATGGTTTGGGAGAACGGGTTTTTCTGATCACTTTCTACAAGTGAGAACCAAAACATTTGACTTAAGCGTAGACCCTCTCGTAGATTTTAGATATGGCAGAGAACGCGGTTCAACGGCTGATTATCAATACCACAATACAAGGGGGGCATATATTCAAGGTAGAATAGGTAGCCAAGTTACCTTTATGACAAGTTTAACCGATAATCAGGCCCGTTTCCCAGATTATGTACAAAGTGCCATTGCTCAGCAAGGGGTAGTTCCAGGGCAAGGAGAAGCTAAAGTTTTTAAGCAAACAGGCTGGGATTTTCGTAATGCCTTTGGTTTGGTAAGCTATACGCCTAGCCCATATTTTAACTTTGAACTTGGGCAGGGTAGGGTGTTTTTTGGTGAAGGTCATAGAAGTATGATTCTTAGTGATGCGGCATTTAACTATCCTTACCTAAAAGTTGAAACTACGGTTTGGCGAATCAAATACGTTAATCTTTGGTCTCAGCATTTAGATATTAGAAAAGATGTTGAGGTAAATCAAGCATTTAGAAAGAAGTGGCTAGCAGGTCATTATCTAAGTTACAATGTAAATAGCAGACTAAATATAAGCTTATATGAAACCGTAGTCTATGGTTCTGACACCAATAACCGGGGTATAGAAGCTAGTTATTTTAATCCGCTTATTTTCTTTAGGCCAATAGAAGCAGCTAATGGTAGTGATGCTGGAAATGTTAATCTTGGCATTGGCGCATCATATAAAGTACTAAACGGCTTGATGGTGTATGGTCAACTTACGCTTGATGAATTTGTGTTTAGAGAGCTCATGGAAAAGCCGGGCAGCTGGCGAAACAAATATGGCTACCAATTAGGTGTTAAATACCTGAATGCATTTACCGTTCAAAATCTAAACTTTAGATTAGAATACAATGCAATCAGGCCTTACACTTTTCAACATATCAGACCCCTTACCAATATGGGGCATTTTAACCAGCCTCTGGCGCATGCATGGGGTGCAAATTTTAAAGAGTTAATCTTTCAAGCGCATTACCGCTACAAGCGGATAACTTTAGATGTACAAGTAACGGCTGGCCAACGTGGTTTGGATATTAGTGGTACTAATTGGGGAGGCGATATCTACTTGTCATATAACACACGAGAGCAAGACGATAATAATACCATTGCACAAGGAAAAACCATTGATCTTACCTATGCAGAAGCACGTTTAGGATATTTGGTTAACCCAAGTTATAACCTGCGGTTAGAAGGTGGTGCCGTTTTAAGAAGTCAAGTTGATGCGCTAAATGGTGCAAACCTTTATGACAGAGGACCTTATATTTACATAGGTCTACGCACTGCTTTGTTTAATAATTACTTCGACTTTTAATGTTAAAAGAGTTTAAGCCGACCATTTTATTTCTACTCAAATTTGGACTGATCTTTACCATAGGGAGCCTGCTTTATGGCGTTTATGTAAAAAACTATCAACAAATAGAACCGCCACAGCCTGACCCTATAACCGATGGAGTTGCTGCTCAAACACAATCTTTGGTTTCTGCTTTTGGATATCCTGCTAAACTTTGGTATCCCGATAATCAACCTCTTGTTGTGCTCTATATAGAGGGTTTTGAGGATGATAATGTTACATTTTTTGAAGGCTGTAACGGCATAAATATTATGATTCTGTTTATAGCTTTTGTTTTGGCCTTTGGCGGTACGTTGCGTTCACGTTTATGGTTTATACCTGCGGGATTACTCGCTATACATCTGTTTAATCTCCTACGCTTGGCAAGCTTAGCTATTATGGCAACGGTATCGCACAGTGTATTTCACTTCTTTCACAAATTTGCTTTTACAGGTGTAATCTATGCTTTTGTGTTGGTGCTTTGGTATTTTTGGGTAGTACGCTTTAGTAAACGAAGTTGAAATGTATAATAGGTTAGCCGTTTTTGGAGGTATCGTAGGATTGATTTTAGTTTATGTCTTTCAACTTCAACTCTTTTACGATCCATTTCAAGTCATAATCCCAAATAATGTTGCAGACTTAAATTTAGAAATCAACACAAGTGCATACATTCTTTCTAAGGTTTTGAGGTACATTTTAAATGATGGGTTTGCACTCCTGCTTATCTGGGGATTATTTGGAAACAAACGCTACATGCGCTTTGCAATGTTAGTATTCTTGTTGGGGTTGGTAGTTCTGCTCCCTTTATACCTGGTTTTAACCTTGCACTATTATGCTTCGGCTTATGCATTCTTGAATCATCTCCATCGGTTGGTATTAAACCCCGTTTTGATGATGTTACTCATTCCCGCATTTTACTACCAACGTAGAAGTACTAACAATTTAGTGGAACATAAATAACGGCTCTGAGTTTTCATAAGCATAGGGTTAGGTTCTAGTTTTCAGTTTTAACACCATGTTCACCATGTTCATGGGATATTGCCCTTAATTTCAGCGCCATGATTCATTTAAACAATATTCACAAATCATACACCACAGGGCAAAGTACATTGCCTGTACTAAAGGGCGTTTCGCTATCTATTCAAGAAGGCGAGTTTGTTTCAATAATGGGCTCCTCCGGATCTGGAAAGTCTACACTCCTAAATATCATTGGTATGTTGGACGATTATGATCAAGGCGAATACAAACTCGATGATATCCTCATCAAAAACCTTACAGAAAAGAAAGCAGCCAGCTATCGAAATAAATTTTTAGGTTTTGTTTTTCAAAGCTTTAACTTGATTAACTACAAAACTGCCTTAGAAAATGTGGCTTTACCGTTGTATTATCAAAAGGTGAGTAGGAGAAAGCGCATGGATCAGGCCATGGAGTATCTAGAGAAAGTAGGGCTTGGTCCTTGGGCAGAACATTTGCCAAGTGAAATGAGTGGTGGACAAAAACAACGTGTTGCCATTGCAAGAGCCATTATTACGCAACCTAAAGTATTGCTAGCTGATGAGCCTACAGGTGCACTAGATAGCGCCACCAGTCACGATGTGATGGATGTTTTTAAGCAAATTAATGGTGAGGGGATGACCATTGTAGTTGTTACACATGAAAATGACATTGCAGAAATGACAGATAGAATAATCCATTTTAAAGATGGGGTAATTGAAAACGACCGTAAAGTAGCCGTACGGGTCTAATGGAGTTAATTCAAGAAATATTCGCAACAATGTCCAAAAACAAGCTGAGAACTGCTCTAACAGGTCTTAGTGTTGCATGGGGCATCTTTATGTTGGTGATACTATTGGGAAGTGCCAATGGTTTACTAAATGGCGTAACCAGTGAGTTTAGAGATGACGCCATAAATTCAATTTGGGTTTGGACTGATGTTACAAGTATGCCTTACAAGGGCATGAACGCTGGTAGAAAAATAGAATTAACAAATCAAGATTATGATTTAGTAGCTTCTACTTATACAAATGCTGATAAGGTTACGGCACGCTTTGGCCTATGGAACAAACCAGTAACTTTCAAGAAAGAGTACGGCAATTACAATGTAAGAGGTGTACATCCAGAACATGTGTATTTAGAAAATACGATGATGCTTCAGGGTAGATTCATCAATCAAACAGATATTCTTGAAGACCGAAAAGTAGCCGTAATAGGTAATGCGCTGATAAGTGAACTCTGCAAAAATGAAAACCCCATCAATCAATACGTTAAAATACAAGGTGTTAACTTTAAGGTAGTTGGTATCTACAAAGATGATGGCAATGAACGTGAAGAGCGTTACTTCTATATTCCGATCAATGCGGCCCAAACCATTTTTGGCGGGGCAGATCGTGTAAATCAGATAGCATTTACCACAGGAGATCTTACATTAGAACAGTCACAGCAACTTGCCAACCAGGTTGTTCAAGATTTTGCCCGAAGAAAAACTTTTAATCCCGAAGATAAACGCGCAATAAACGTTAGAAATGTGCTCGAGAATTTTCAAGAAGTAGTGAATATTATCAAGGGGATCTCCATATTTACTTGGTTTATAGGCTTTATGACCATCATTGCTGGTATTGTAGGGGTTAGTAATATCATGTTTATTGTTGTTAAAGAACGCACTAAAGAAATAGGCATTCGCAAAGCTATTGGCGCTACGCCAGGTAGCATTATACGTATGATTCTTATTGAGGCAGTTTTTATCACTTCATTATTTGGCTATATGGGCCTTTTAGGTGGAATATTTCTGTTAGAAACAGTGGGCAACCAAATTCAGAGTGACTTTTTCGCTAATCCGCATGTTGATTTACGCATAGCACTTCAAACAACAGCCTTCCTCATTTTTGCAGGCGCCCTTGCAGGCTATATTCCTGCCAGAAAGGCCGCTCAAATTAGACCTATTGAGGCTTTACGAGACGAATGACCCCACAATTAGTGCATGATTAAACAAACCTAAATCTTACTAAATCAACCAAAAAAGAATTTAAAGCACATAATATGTTTGATAAAGATAGATGGCAAGAAATTTTTGAGGCACTCGGCAAGAATAAGGTGCGTACTATCTTAACAGGATTTGGTGTGGGTTGGGGGATGACCATGCTCGTTTTAATGATGGGTGCTGGTAAAGGCCTGCAAAATGCAGTCACGTTTGGGTTTAGTACATGGGCTACCAATAGCATGTTTTTATGGTCGCAAGCAACCACACTGCCTTATCAAGGCTTTCAAAAAGGCAGAAACTTCAATTTGAAAAACGAAGATGGCATTGCGTTAAAAAGTGAAATTCCTGAATTAGATCTGGTTTGTCCAAGAACGCAATTAGGCGGTTACAGGGGGAGTAATAATATTGTTAGGAATGAGAAAACCGCGGCTGCAAGTATTTATGGTGATGTGCCAGACTATTTTAAACTAGAGAAAAGAGATTTAAAAAAAGGACGCTTTTTAAACACAAAAGACATCCAACAAAAAAGAAAAGTATGCGTGGTTGGGCAGCGAGTGGTAGATATGCTCTTTGATAAAAATGAGAAAGTAATTGGTGAGCACATTCGTGTAAATGGCGTTTTCTTTAAAGTTGTGGGCGTTTATGATACCAAACGTAAAGGTGAAGATGCCGAAGAAGACCTCCAAACAGTGATGATTCCGATAAGTACCTTTCAACAAACATTTAATTGGGGCAATACAGTAGGTTGGTTTTCACTCTCTGCAAAAGAAGGGTACTCAATTCAAACATTAGAACCCAAAATCCTTGGTGTATTAAAAAAGCGACACAGCATTCATCCAGACGATAATAGGGCTTTTGGGCATTGGAATCTAGAAGAAGAGTACAATAAAATGAACGGCCTGTTTGCGGGCATTAATATGCTCAGTTTGGTTGTGAGCCTGTTTTCCTTATTTGCCGGAGCCATAGGCATTAGCAACATTATGCTTGTAGTGGTAAAAGAGCGTACCAAAGAAATTGGCATCCGTAGGGCTATTGGGGCCACACCTTGGAATATCAGGGGGCAAATTATTTTAGAAGCGGTCTTTCTAACAACGCTTGCAGGCGTAATAGGAATTGTTTTTGGCGTTTGGGTTATGCACTTGGTAGATGTTAACTTTGGTGATAGCCCACAGTTTTTACATCCCGGTGTGGGTTTAAACTTGGTTTTACTGTCTTTTGCTGTGGTTCTTGTTGTGGGGGTCTTAGCGGGTTTGTTACCTGCGTCAAGAGCAACACAAATAAAACCTGTTGAAGCTTTAAGAGCAGATGGCTAAGCTGTAATTAGTGGAAATTGCTAGTGCGCAAAAACTGAGATGACTTCAGTATGATTTCCCCATTTTACATAAACGAAATACACACCGGTCTTAATTCTGTTGGGTAAGCGTATAAATTGCTTTTCTGTTTGCGCTAATGTTTTGTCACTTAGAATTTCACGCCCGAGGCCGTCTATAAGCCAAATGTGGACAAATGAATCAGATAGTTTAAGGTCATTATCAAGCCTTATGATTAAGCAATCATAATTTAGAATAACTGAAGAAACGATTGAATTACGAGTATATTCAATATCACTCTCAGCAATAGAAATGGCAGACCTACAGACTACATCAATAAAATCACCGGCCTCAAACCGCAAGTTTGCTGGATTTTTAGCAGCAATTCCAAAAAAGCCATAGCCAATGCTACCATATTGGGTGATGTTTAAAAATGCTGGTTTAGTGCTGTAGGCCAAACTATTTTCAAGTGTTCCACTTGTGCCTTGCCATTGATTTAAAAATTCAAAATGGTTAGCACCACCTAAAGAAGCTGTTCCTTCATTACCCAAAAAGTTCTGATCGTTGTTTTGATTTCCCGCACTCGTAGCAGTTACAGAAAAAGCATTGTTTGTACTTCTATTTCTAAAAAAAGTATTGTAAGGGCCGTTGCTACCGTGAGATGCATCCACCTTTGGCCATTCAGCCACGTTTCCCTCAAATAAATTTAAATAGGGGTAGTTGCCATGACAAACCAAGTCTTCGGAAGG
>CAYQDW010000081.1:0-4445 GCA_964416385.1 uncultured Cryomorphaceae bacterium
CTTCTTCGTACAGGCCGTTGGTGTATATGCGTGTTTTTTCAAGTGTACCGGCCATTTGGAGTTTATATCATTCCTTCAAATATAAACGAACCGTGAAATAAAAAAGGTTGCCCGGTATTATTCCACCAACCCTGTAGCCGGATTTTCATCTTTCTCAATGGCCTTTCTGCCGTTAACCATCCATTCCGGTGCTGGCGCATCTTTCAGGTAATGGTCAAAGAACTGGGCCATACGCACGCTCAGATCTTTGCGGTTATGGCGCTTGCGCAGGTTGTGATCTTCGCCATTGTACACCAGCAGCCACACCGGTTTGTTAAGCCTGCGCAGTGCCATAAAATATTCTATTCCCTGGTACCAGGGCACGGCTCCGTCCTCATCATTATGCATCATGAGCAAAGGGGTGTTTACCTGATCGGCATAAAAAACGGGGGAATTCGCCAGATACCTGTCTACATCATCCCAAAGGGTAACGCCCAGGCGGCTTTGCGTGCGCTCGTACTGAAAGGCGCGGCTCATGCCACTGCCCCACCGTATGCCGCCATAAGCGCTTGTCATGTTGCTTACCGGAGCTCCGGCCATGGCACACTTGAAAAGATCTGTTTGCGTTACCAGCCAGGCTACCTGGTAGCCGCCCCAGCTTTGGCCCTGTATGGCCATGCGCGCATCATCAACCCAGGGTTCTTTGGCCAGTTTTTCTGCCCCGCTCACAATGCAGTCATATGCACTTTGGCCGGGCTTACCAATTTCATACACAATATCCGGCACAAAAACGATGTACCCGTTGCTCACAAAATAGGCTATGTTAATGGTGCTGGCACTTGGTGCCGGGGTCTTGTAATCATGAATGCGGTCTGAATAGGTTTCGTAGAAATAAATGATCAGCGGATATTTCTTTTGGGGATCGAAATCTTCGGGCTTATAGAGCAAACCATCCAGATCTACTTTGTTATAGCCTTTCCAGCTGAAAAGTTCTACCGTGCCCCAATTAAAATTGGCTTGTTGCGGATTGGCATTTGTGAGCTTTTTAGGCGATTGAAAACCCGTATTGGTAAGGTACAGATCAGGATACATTTGGAAGTTCTCCATGCGATACGTAAGCACATCGGCCTCCTTTGCTTTTAATATTGCTGCGTACGAGACTGGTTCTGGGCCACGCATAACATTCAATTCTTGAGTATTTGAATTAAAATGATAGATGCTTTGATCTTTTGTAACCTCATTAAAAGCTGTAATCACCCACCCGGTAGCAGGCAATCTTCGCCCACCTTCAAAAATGTATTCATAATCAAATCTAAGTCTGTTCTCACGGCCTACCCCCCGGGTAAGGTTTACGGGTTCATCCGGGTTGCGCGGGTCAATCACCCAAAGGTCATATCGGTCTTGCAGCACAATGGCCGAATCATTAATCCAGCCCACCACACCATAGGGCCAGGGGTCATCCGGCACATCATTCTTTTCATCCCAAACCGGATGGGGAATTTTATCCGACAGGTTCACCGTTTTGCCAGAAGCAAGTGCATACGCAAACCAATCGCGCTGCTGCCCATCATACCAATATGCATAGGTTTCATCAGGTGATAGAGAAAGGTTAGTGCGCTGGTAGTTTTGCACTTTAATGCGCTTGCCGCTTGCCAAATTAATGAGGTAAATATCACGATGAATGGGCGTTAACCAGGAATATTCGCGTCTGTTGGCGCGATCATCATACGCGGGAACCCATTCACCCAAAGTATCTCTGGGCCAACCGGTTGCTGTGAGTGTCTCATCTGCCAGCTGCAAAAATGTATAGTCATTCAGGCTAATTCTGCCCAGGTAATCCTGTTCTTCAAAGCGCTTCTTGTTCACTTTCTGGTAGGGCTGTATGTCGTCATCATGCCAGCTCCAGATATCCAGTTTCACCTTTTCCTCCTCTAACGCCATGGTATCTTTTGGGTACGTTGGCGGAATGGGCATTGTGCCTACTAAAATATACTGCTGGTTTTCGTCAATAACCGCGTTAAAATAGGGCGAAGGCATCCAGCCAGTAGGCATGCCCGGGGTATTCTTATCCAGAATCACCTTTGGTGTTTCCCCTGTATACAGCTTCATTGTATAAAACCGCACATCCGCCTTGGCGCTATCTGTGGTGGTCATATACGTAAGCAAGGTACCCCGTTTGTTAAAACTCAAGCCCGTTAGTGCTTTAAATGCTGAATCTACCAAAATTGGCTTAAGCGTTCTTAAAGGCACTTTATAAAGCCCTTTAGGATTAAGCGAATCTCCTTTTTCACGCAAATAGTAAAAGGCTCTAGCATAATCTGGAAACCAGGTCTTGTCTACCTTTTTAAACTCCAGCTTGCCTGTACCGCCAATTTCTATCAGCCGGGTAACCTCAACCATTTTGGGTTTTTTCTTCTTATCCTTCTTCTCTTCCTCCTGGTCTTTATTGGCTTTTGCAGCCCCTGTATTCGCTGCTTTTTTCTCCTGCTGTTTTTCTGGCTCTTCCTGTTTCATTGTTACAGCCAGCCAGTTGCCTTCTTCGGTTGGCATTTTAAAAGACTCTATATTTTTTATGGTATCTGCCAATCCTGAGGTTAAATTGTAAATCACCAAATGGTCTTTTGGCATTTCATCTTTCTTTTTCTTCTTACGTTTGGCTTCGCGCTCTTCTGCGTATGGTGGCTTTACCACAAATACCATAAACTTTTCGTCTGCCGTAATGCGCGCATTGGCACCACGGGCAAAATGTTTTTCTGAACCAGAAACTGCATGGTACAATACCAGCTCACCATCGCCCTCTTGGGGTGTAAGCTGCCAGGTGATATAGCTTCCAGATTTGGTGATATTTTGGTTAGATATGCTATTCCAGCTATTAAAATCTGTAATTGTTAAAGGTTTTTTTTGGGCGAATAAAGCTGTTGTGCAGATTAATAAGCAGATAAAGAGAACATGACGTTTCATATTGGGGAATCGATTTGGGTGAAAAATACAAAACCCCAACACTACATAGAGTCTTGGGGTTAAAATTGATTGTTAAAATATCTTTTATCCGCCCTATAGATAGGTTATGCGGTATTTGATTTCTGCTGCTTTGCTCAACATGGCACTCACACCGCAATAGCGATCTTTGCTTAAAGTAATGGCTTTTTCCACCTTGGGCTGATCTTGTTGGTTGGCAAGTTTAATCTTGTATTCAAGCATGATGGTGTGGTAATACTTTGGTTGCTCATCCGTCAGTTCTCCAGTTACGGCAACACTAAAATCGCTAAACGCTACGCGCATTTTGCGCAAGAGGCTAACCACATCCATACCGGTACAACCTGCCAGCGAAGTAAGCAGCAGGTGTTTTGGTCTTGGCCCAAGGTTTTGGCCACCATGATCTATAGTTGCATCTATAACTACTTCATGGCCTTGCAAATCTGTAGAAAAGGCCATTCCGTCAATATGTTTAGTCTCAATATTATGTGTTTCCATTGCTTGATATTGCTTTTGGTAAGTGAAATAAAAAACCCCTGATACATCAGGGGGCAAAAAGAACGATTTATTTACAGGCTGGTTGTAACTGAAGTTACCGCATGGTGTGATATACGTTTTGTACATCATCATCTTCTTCCATCTTATCTATAAGTTTTTCAACTTCGGTCTGCTCTGCTTCTGTTAATTCTTTTGTTGTTGTGGGGATATATTCTGTGCCCGATTCAAGAATCTCTAAACCTTTTTCGTCAAGACCACGGCTAATGTTTCCAAATTCTGAGAACGGTCCGTACAGCAAAATGGCATCTTCATCCTTGAAAACTTCTTCTACGCCATAATCAATCATCTCCAGCTCAAACTCTTCAACATCTATGGTACCCGCGGCAATCTTAAAGTGGCACTTGTGCTCAAACATGAACTCTACAGAACCGCTAACACCAAGGCTACCACCAAATTTGTTAAAAATGGCGCGCACATTGGCAACGGTACGTATGGTGTTATCTGTTGCTGTTTCTATTAAAATTGCAATGCCATGTGGCGCATAGCCCTCATATAAAACAACCTTGTAATCACTCTGGTCTGTGCTACTGCCCTTTTTTATGGCGCGCTCAACATTGTCCTTCGGCATGTTTGCTGCCTTGGCATTTTGTATGAGGAGTTTAAGTCTGTAGTTGCTATCCGGACTGGGGCCGCCTTCTTTAACGGCCATGATAATATCTCGGGTTATGCGCGTGAACTGCTTGCTCATGCTTGCCCAGCGCTTGAATTTGCGCTCTTTCCGGAATTCGAATGCTCTTCCCATTGTGCGTGTTTTTAAAGGGGTGGCAAAAATACAGGAACAAAGCTATTAGCGAATGCCTGATTAGCCAATTAGCGAATTATGTTAGAGTCAATTTCAGCAAAGTCTTTATTCGCCCTTGAAACCTTGCGCGCTCATGTGTTTTTTAACTGCTGCTTTGATATAAATCTTACTAATTCAGGGAGACAGTCCT
>CAYQDW010000081.1:4545-9475 GCA_964416385.1 uncultured Cryomorphaceae bacterium
CCGCTCATTATTTAATCTCCCATGTATTTCTTCCTCTCAACAAGGCATCAAGATCGCCTTCTCCTTTTAAAGCAATGGCAGATTGAATTTGATCTTTCATCAGATCTTCATAACATGGCCGATGGGTGGCGTACAACACCCCAAAAGGTCGGGGTAAGTGCCCAACGGTAGAGGGGTCATCAAATACGCGGGTTAATATGGCGGCCTTCATGGCATCGCCCTCATCGTGTATCCATAAGTCGTTTGTTGAAACGTCTTTTACATCCACCACTTTAGGCATCAACCCATCAAGCATAATCCCTTTTTCATTTTCGGCACCAAAAAGTAAGGGTTGATTGTGGCTTACAAAAAGGGCTTCTACAGGTTTACTGGCTTTTTCTGTGAAAATTGAGAAGGCACCATCATTAAATACGTTGCAATTCTGGTAAATTTCTAGAAACGAACTGCCCTTGTGTGCATGTGTGCGCATCAACATTTCGCGTTGGTGTTTTACATCGCGATCCATGGTGCGGGCAATAAAGGTAGCGTCTGCACCCATGGCCAATGCTGCTGGGTTAAATGGGTGATCAATACTGCCCATGGGGCTGCTTTTTGTTTGTTTGCCTTGCTCACTGGTAGGCGAATATTGCCCTTTGGTTAGGCCGTAGATTTCATTATTAAAAAGGAGGATGTTAACATCCAGGTTTCTACGGAGTAAATGGATTAAGTGGTTTCCACCGATAGAAAGACCGTCTCCATCACCAGTAATAATCCAAACGCTAAGTTCTGGACGAGCCGCTTTAAGGCCTGTTGCCACACTTGTGGCGCGCCCATGGATGCTATGCATACCATAGGTATTCATGTAATATGGAAATCGGGAAGAGCAGCCAATACCAGATATGAAAACGATATCCTCGCGGGGGATATCAAGATCTGGCATGATGGTTTGTACTTGCTTGAGAATGCTGTAATCGCCACAACCCGGGCACCAACGTATGTCCTGGTCAGTAGCAAAATCTTTAGGAGTCTGGTTTTTCATTTTATTTACACAGAGGGCCGCAGAGGAACCCGCAGAGTTATTTGCTTTTACTATTAACAAACCGTTTTATACCTTCCTTTAGTCGAAGGACATCAAAATTGATAAGTAGACCAAGAGGGTAACCACTAAGTCGCAAATAAGTCAATAATTGAGCATCGTGTACTGGGAGCAGAGTAGGAACACTTTTTAATTCGATTATTACTTTTTCTTCAACTACAAGATCTAGGCGATAAGCACTTTCTATGGTAAGTTGCTCATATGTCAATGAAATTGGAACTTGGCGCTCAGCAAAGAATCCAAACTGTTTCAATTCATAGTGCAGGCATTCTTCGTATGTGTGTTCCAAAAGCCCTGGTCCCAATACAGAATGTACCTTCATCGCTAAACCAATCACCTCCTTGGTTAGCGTATTATGTATGTACTTTTGGTCTTCCATTAAAAGAAAATCTCTGCTTTACTCTGCTATTACTCCGTGCTACTCTGAGTAATTAACGTGTTAACAGAATCTATTATCTCGCTGGCTAAAAAGGGCTGGCCCTTAATCTTATTTATGCCTTTGGCATCTACCAAATACTTGCCTCGCAATATTTGCAGTAATTGGCCATTGTTGAGCTCTGGAACAAAAATATGTTTGAAGGGCTTTAGCAAATCGCCTAAGTTTTTCGGGAAGGGGTGGAGATATTTAATATGCGCATGTGCCACAGAAATACCTTCTTGGCGAAGCTGACTGGCTGCAACTTTAACTGCACCATAGGTAGAACCCCATGTTAATAAAAGCACAGCATCATTTTGGCTACCGCTGTCTAATTGCTGTATCGGAATAGAAGCTGCAATGGCATCAATGCGTGCTGCGCGCTCTTTCACCATGATCTCGTGGTTTTCGGGCTCGTAACTCACATTTCCAGTTTCATGCTCTTTTTCTAAGCCCCCTACTCTGTGTTCTAATCCGGCCATACCGGGCACAGCCCATTGGCGTACCCCTTTGGCATCGCGCTTATAAGGCAAATATGTGGCGGCATCTACATTTGCAATAGGCGATACAATAGGCTTTAAAAACTCCGCCTTTGGAAAACGCCACGGCTCGGCACCATTAGCAATGTAACCATCACTTAAGAGAATCACCGGGGTCATGTGTTCTATGGCTATGCGGCAAGCCTCATAGGCCATTTCAAAAGTATCTGATGGTTTACTGGCTGCCAATACTGGTAGTGGCGCTTCGCCATTACGGCCATAAATAGCCTGAAACAAATCTGCTTGCTCAGTTTTAGTAGGTAGGCCAGTGCTTGGTCCGCCACGTTGCACATTGATAATAACCATTGGCAACTCTAACATAACCGCAAGCCCAATACTTTCTGTTTTTAACGCCAACCCGGGGCCACTACTTGCTGTAACCCCAAGCGCACCCCCGAAACTTGCTCCGATAGCTGCCGTTGCTGCGGCTATTTCATCTTCGGCCTGAAAGGTTTTAACATTAAAATTTTTATGTCTCGCAAGTTCATGCAAGATGTCACTGGCAGGCGTTATGGGATAACTACCATAAAAAAGGTTGAGATTTGACCTATTGGCTGCGGCAATAAGCCCGAGTGCTAAGCCTTGGTTACCAATGATATTTCTATACGTACCCGCGGGCAATTTGGCTGGCAAGACATCTATTCTTGAATAGGCAGATTCTGTTGTTATACCGTAGTTATATCCTGCTTTTAATACCGCTATGTTGGCTTGAGCTATTTCTGGAACAGCCTTAAACTTATCTTTTAAAAATTGCTCTGTATGTGCCAAATCACGATGAAACAACCAATACAAGAAGCCAAGAACAAACATATTCTTGCTTCGGTCTTTTTCCTTTAGCGCCAGCGTAAACGGTTGTAATGCTTCGCGCGTAAGCCGCGTAACATCTATGCGTACCACTTGGTGATGCGCCTCTTGAGCCTTTAGAGGATCTGCCTGGTCTATGTAGCCGGCAAGCTTTAAGTTTTTTGCATCAAAGCCCGCTTCATTAGCAATGATTAGGCTACTCGGTTTTAGGTGGCTAATGAACTTTTTGAAGGCTGCCGCATTCATTGCTACAAGCACATCTACCATACCCCCTGGCGTATAAATTTCTGTACTACCAAAGTTTATCTTGAACCCACTAACACCACTTACGGTGCCTTGTGGTGCACGAATTTCTGCAGGAAAGTCAGGAAAAGTACTTAAGTCGTTACCGAATAAAGCGGCGGTGTTACTAAACTCAAATCCTGTAAGCTGCATGCCATCACCGCTATCTCCGGCAAACAGGATGGTAACTTTTTCGCGTTGTGTTGACGTCATGGCTATGGCTATTTGCGCCTGCTATTTTGGGTTAATCAACCGCTTCTTCTACCCTAACAATATGGGGTAAATACTTCTGTATTGTTGTTTCTACGCCACTCTTTAGGGTCATCTGGTTAACAGAACAACCCGTGCAAGCACCCAGAAACTTTACCTTAACAACGTGATCTGCCGTTAATTCAACAAAAGAAATATCACCGCCATCACTTTTTAAAAACGGCCGAATTTCTTCAAGGGCTTGGTGAATTTTTTCTATTTCGTGACTTTGCTTGTTCATGCGTTTTGTTCTTTATGCGGTGCACATCCAGCCATAGTTGTAATGCGTACAATTTCTGTTGGCGGAAGTTCTTCATTGCGATTTACCACTTCTTGAACGGTGGCTGTGGCCAATGCCATAAAAGCTTTAGCTACGGGTGAATTTTCTTGCAACACCGCTGGGCGACCAACATCTCCGGCTTCGCGGATGCTTTGCACCAATGGAATCTCTCCCAAAAGGGGCACCTGTAACTCATTGGATAGACTCTTGACCCCATCTTTACCAAATATGTAATACTTGTTATCTGGCAATTCATCTGGGGTGAAGTAGGCCATATTTTCGATAAAGCCTAAAACTGGCACGCCAATGCTCTCCATCCGAAACATGGCAACACCCTTGCGGGCATCGCTTAGGGCTACAGCTTGTGGCGTACTCACGATAACCGCACCTGTAACGGGCACACTTTGCACCAACGACAAATGGATGTCTCCCGTACCCGGGGGCAAATCAACCAACATAAAGTCTAGCTCTCCCCAGTGGGCATCATGTATAAGCTGATTTAATGCTTTGGTAGCCATAGCCCCACGCCAAACTACGGCCTGATCTGCGCCAGCAAAAAAGCCCAAGCTCAACATTTTTACGCCATAGCTTTCTATGGGTTCCATTTTACTTTTACCATTTACTTGAATGGCACTGGGCTTATCATAGAGTACATCAAACATTATTGGCATGCTTGGGC
Source organism: uncultured Cryomorphaceae bacterium (assembly GCA_964416385.1). Taxonomy (GTDB): domain Bacteria; phylum Bacteroidota; class Bacteroidia; order Flavobacteriales; family Schleiferiaceae; genus JAUHWL01. The sequence goes on from CAYQDW010000081.1 coordinate 8,869, forward strand.
CATAAATATCGGCATCTACTAAGCCAACCTTGAAACCCATTTTTGCCAAGGCAACGGCCAAATTTGCTGTTACTGTGCTTTTTCCCACACCACCTTTACCACTTGCTACGGCAATTATATTGTTCACACCAGGTATTGCCTGCCCGCGTATGCGGTTATTAGCCTGCTCTTTAGCTGCCTCAGGCACGGTGATGTTTACTTTAATCTTAGCTTTTTCATTTGCATAATCATGAATCGCCTTAAGAATATCTACTTCAAGCTTTTTTTTGGCTTGGAGGGTTGGATTCATGCTAACCACATCTACAATTACCTCATCACCAAAAACCTGAACATTGCGTACATGGCCAGCTTTTACCAAACTGCCATTGCCATCTGTGGCTGTAATATGATCTAATGCGTTTAAAATTGCTGATTTATCCATTCTGATGATTTAGAATGATTAAAAATTAAGAGGCACAAATGTACGGATGATTAGTTTGGAAAGGGTGATTTAGCTCATGCATTAATTAGCGTTGTGATTTCATAAAGGTGAGCTAGGAGATTGTTGACGTGCTTTGCGTGAATCTTTGGTCACTGAGTCGCACTGAGAATGATTTCTCAACTACCG
>CAYQDW010000082.1:0-9407 GCA_964416385.1 uncultured Cryomorphaceae bacterium
CATTTTTTAAATCTTCGCCTTTAAATCTTAATTCTATCCGGTACATTTGCCGCCCTTATAATAAAAGGTTCAAATGACTGATTCTAAACGCGTTCGCGTACGTTTTGCCCCAAGCCCAACAGGCCCGTTGCACATGGGTGGTGTGCGTACCGCCCTCTATAATTACCTGTTTGCTAAAAAACATGGTGGTGATTTTATCCTTCGTCTAGAAGACACAGACCAAACACGCTTTGTGCCAGGTGCAGAAGAATATATTGTTGAAAGCTTGGCGTGGTGTGGCATTCCCGCCAACGAGGGTATTGCAACCGGCGGCCCACATACGCCCTATCGCCAAAGCGAACGCAAACCCATGTACCGCAAATTTGCTGAGCAGCTGCTAGAAAGTGGTCATGCCTATTATGCCTTTGATACCTCAGAAGACCTTGAGCGCATGCGCCAGCTCGCCAAAGAGGCCGGCAACGCCAATTGGCAATACAATCACATTACGCGTAACAGCATGAAAAACGCGCTTACCCTGCCAGCAGCTGAGGTTGCTGCGCGTTTAGAAAAGGGCGAGCCTTATGTTATACGCATGAAGTTACCACGTAACCACGAGGTAAAGTTTGAAGACATCATCCGCGGTTGGGTAAGTGTAAACACCAATAATATGGATGATAAGGTGCTGTTTAAAAGTGATGGCATGCCCACCTATCATTTGGCAAATGTGGTTGATGATTATCTCATGGAAATCACGCATGTGATTCGTGGAGAAGAGTGGCTGCCTAGCGCCCCGCTTCACGTTATGTTATACGAAGCCTTTGGCTGGCAGCGCCCCGCATTTGCGCATTTACCTCTTTTGCTGCGCCCAGATGGCAACGGTAAATTGAGTAAGCGCGATGGCGACCGTTTAGGCTTTCCGGTTTTCCCGATAGATTGGAACAATAAAGAAACGGGCGAAACCGCAAGTGGCTACCGTGAGCGCGGCTTTTTTCCAGATGCCTTTGTAAACATGCTGGCATTTTTAGGTTGGAATCCGGGCACAGACCAAGAAATTTTTAGTCTTGATGAATTGGTAGAGGCCTTCTCTTTAGAAAAAGTAAGCAAGAGCGGTGCCCGTTTTGATTTTGAAAAAGCAAAGTGGTTCAACCAACAATTTCTTCGCAAGCGCAGCGATGAAGAATTGGCAGCCATGATACAACCAGAATTGGCCAAGGCGGGAATAACACTGGCAGAAGATAAAATCATCAAAATCGTAGCACTTGTAAAAGACCGGGCTATTTATCCCCTAGATATACTTCAAGAAGGCCGCTTTTTATTTGCAACACCACAGACATATGACCAAGACGCTGTGGCAAAAAAGTGGCAACCAGAAAGTGCCGGTTACGTACGCGAAGTAAGAGACCTTATGGCTGAGGTTAACCCTTTTACTGCAGCAAATACAGAGCAGGTGTTTAAGCAATTCTTATCAGATCGTGGGATCGGTTTTGGCAAGGTTGCGCCTCAAATTAGACTCGCGGTTACAGGCGGCTTAATTGGCCCTGGGATTTTTGATATTTTTGAAGTCATCGGTAAAGAAGAAACGCTACACCGATTAGACAACGCACTACAATCGCTATAACGCCTTATATCGCCCATTGCCCATTCCGTAAATATTTTACAGAGGCCGCGTTTTTTGTTAAAAAAACAGCGCATGCCCTTTTGGGCGTGCCTGATACCCGTATTTTGCGCAACATTATTTAAACCCTTACGCCATGTTCTTATCCAAATCATTGGTTTTAACCCTTGCAAGCTGTTTGTTTTTCGGCAGCTTAGCATCTGCCCAAACAGCCCCAGAAATTATGCCCGATATGCGCTCTGCAGAGATTATTTATATCGGCATAGGTGCGCATGATCGTGAACACTATGACAGTGCTCTTGCTATGTTTGATTGGATTCACCCCAACGATAGTAACTTCAGTTGGGCCGTTGCAGAAAAAGCAAATACGCTTCTGGCGATGGAGCGCTATGAGCAAGTAGTTGAGGTTTGTGAAAACGCACTGGCCAAGCCCTCCGGCTATCGCGGCAGTTTGTATATGAGTTTGGGCACAGCCTATGATGAATTAGAACAAAGTGATAAAGCACTTGATGCCTATGAGCGCGGTATTAACGAATCGCCCATGTCTGAACGGCTCTATTTTAATAAAGCCATAACACATATTAGAAGAGATGAATGGCAAGCCTCTTTTGAAAGCTTAAAGCGCGCAGTAAGTATAAATCCCTATTATGCTAGTGGGCATTATGTTATTGGCTTATTGGCCAGAGAGCAGGGCGATTATGCTGTTGCTACCCTAGCCACAAGCGCCTTTTTAATGCTCGAGAATAAGAGCAGCCGAGCACTTTCTGCGCTGGCAGATTTAAACAAGGCCGTTTCAGAAAAACTAGAAATTACCGATCATCAGATAGATTTTGGCGAAGACTTTAGCAAGCTCAACCTTGTGATTAAAAATTATGTGGCGCTGCGGGAGTCATACCAAACACCAAGTGATTTTAGTTTACCGGTAATCAAGCAAGCCCATTTGGTTTTTACGCAGTTAAAAGGCAATCAAACGGGGTGGATTAGCAATTTTTATGGTGAGTTTTTTAAGGCGGTAGTGGCAGATGATAAGCTTTTTGAAGGTTTTAGCAACCTCATTATGATGCCCAGTACCAATGAAAGTCACCAGAAATTAGTAGAAAGAAACATGCCCAAAATCAACAAATTTGTAGAATGGGCAAACCCAAGCTGGAACAACATGCACAGCTATGTGCGCGATACGTTAAACGGCCAAGAGCTAGAGCTGCGTTACCTGCGCGATGCCAACCACAACGTAGAGGCTGTTGGTCAGTGGGATAAAAAAGGTGACCGCCCAGTGGGCATGCTGCGCTTTTTTGATGCTAATGGTACCCGCACAGCCATCGGGGCATTTGATAAAAGCGGAGAGCGCACCGGCACTTGGAAATGGTTCTATGACACAGGCCTGCTTCGTGAGGTGCAAACCTATGAGAAGGGTCTAGCTAATGGCATCGGTAAGTTTTATGATAACAACGGCTACTTGGCTATTTCTCAAGAATGGAAGGATGATGAACGTGAAGGCGAACGGCTTACTTATTACGTAACGGGAAGCATCATGAACCGCTCTTTTTATAAAGGCGGCAAGATGGAAGGCACGTATACCAGCTATCACCCACAGGGAGGTGTAGACTATACGGTGCAAGTGGTAGATGGCCAACAAGACGGTGAAGCGATTGCCTATTACGCCACCGGCGGAATGCGAAGCGTTACCATGTTTAAGGCAGGTCAGCGCGAAGGAAAATATACTTCTTGGTACCCCAACGGTCAAATTAGTGAAGAAAGTAATTATAGTAATGACGAGAGCAATGGCCGCTTTGCAGCGTATTATCCAACCGGAAAATTAAAGCGCGAAGGTCAATATGTAAATGGCATGCGCAGCGGACTTTGGAAAACATATTATGCGGATGGCACACTAGATTACACAGAAGAATATGATGAAGAAGGCAAGCAAACTGGTGTTTACACAGACTATGACCTTGATGGCACTGTGGTAAATGAACTGGAATATAAAAAGGGAGACGTAGTGGCGTATCGCTATTACGATCTATCAGGCAACCTCATCAGTGAACAAAACGCACGCAAAGGCAAGCTTGATTTTAAAGCCTACCATTACAACCGCCTAGTGTCTTCAGAGGGCGTAATTTTAGACGGAGAGAAAGACGGCACCTGGAATTATTACAATGACTACGGTGTAATTCGCTCGCGCGAAACCTATGTTTTGGGCAGCCAAGAAGACATAGATTATGAATATTTTGTTGATGGCAAGCTAGAAACCATGACACCGTACAAAAACGGCACCTTAAACGGGGTTTATCTAGAGTTTTATGCAGATAGCAGCATGTATTGCCAGGGGCGATATGTAAATGGCCAACAAGAAGGCGCATGGTATTATTACAACCCAGATGGCACCCAGCGTGCCGTGGTGCACTATGTTGCCGGCAAGCTTGATGGCGAGCAGCGTTATTATTCAAATACAGGAAAAATACAGCGTGTTAACCTCATCAGAGAAGGCTTGCTCATGGCATATGAATTTTACAGTCCAGAAGGTGAGCGTATTTCTGGGGGCACATTAGAGAACGGCACAGGCAGCATAACTTGGCACTTTCCAAACGGCCAGTTGGCGTATGAAGCTGAAGTCGTAAAAGGAGAATATCACGGCCCCGTTAAATCATACTACCCTAATGGCGAAATCAAAATGGAGGGTTTATATCAATATGATAATGCAGAAGGCGTTTGGAACTGGTATCACCTTAATGGCACCATTCAAACTACTGGCCGCTATGAAAATGATGAACGTGAGGGCAGATGGCTTTGGCAGTATGCAAACGGCAAACGCGAAACCCTAGAACAGTATGTGTTGGGCAAAACCACCGGAGAGCGTAAAGAATACAGCAGAGAGGGCAACCTCATTAGCACCTCTATGTATTTGAATGGCCAACAGCACGGTGAGCGCTATTTGTTTGGTGAGGATAGCATTGTGGCCATGAAAAGAGTGTTTAGGTATGGCACCGTAATCTCTTATGCCCACCTTGACAAAACTGGCCAAATGTTGCCAGAAACACCGATCGAAGCGGGTAATGCAACCATAAAATGCCTGTATCCTAACGGCAAAACAGCGCTCTCTTTTACATACAAAAACGGTTATTTTCAAGGCGTGTATAACCGCTATTACACCACCGGCAAGCCAATGCGCACAGGCGAAATAGATGGCGGACGAGATCAAGGTTTACAGGTATACTACTTTTCTACCGGACAAAAAGATTTAGAAGAAAACACATATATGGATCAAAAACATGGTCTTGTAACCATGTATCATCCTAACGGCAAAGTGTACCGCACAGAAAATTATGTGTATGGCAAACGCGAGGGCGAAGCAAAAGAGTTTGACAGCGATGGAAAACAAACACACACAGAATATTGGTTTAATGGCGAACTCTACAGCATTGAATAGGCTAATCTTAGCGATAGCCCTGTTTTTTACCGCAAACACGTTTGGGCAAGAAGGGCGCACCTATGCGTGGTACGCAGAACATTTCCCGAAAGCACATGCTGTAAAGTTGATTGATGAAACAAATATTGTTGTTTCTGTAGATGATGAGGGACTTAAGATTTCTAGAAATCTACGCGATGAAAAGCTTTTACTCAGTAATACCGCTAATGGCTTTAAAGATGGAGAAATTACTTATTCTTCATTTTTTGCTGTGCGCGATATTGAAGCCAACGCGTATTTGCCAAAAGAAAATGGGTCGTTTACGCGCAAGAAAATAAAGGACTTTAGAACAGAAAAGGTCATGAGCGATCATGCCTTTCATGATGACAACATGGCTGTTCGGTTTCAGTATCCAGATCTACGCGAAGGATCTAAAATAGAACTGCGCTACACAGAAGATATTTTAAACCCGTTTTTTCTTCCACCAGCATATCTGCAAGACGTCTATTTTGCAGAAAAGATTAAGGTAACCTTAGAGGTGCCCACCAACGTGCGGGTAAAAATTGATCTGCATCATGTAGACCTGGCCAATGTGAGGTATACACGCGAAGAACGCAAAGGCGTAATTTTTCATGCTTGGGAACTAGACAGTGTTGCGCAGTTTGAGAGCGAAGGTGGCGCGCCAGACCCCAAGTATTTTGTGCCACACGTTACGTTTATTGTAGAAGGCTATGCTACCAATCAAGGCCAAGAAGTGCCTGTATTGCGCAGTGTGGCAGATTTATACGCTTGGTATGCCACACTATTAGATTCGGTAGACCATGCGCTATCACCAACAATAATTGAAACCATAGATAGTATTAAAACCGTACATACAGATGAATTGCAACGCGCCAAAGCGCTGTTTAATTGGGTGCGGGCTAGTATTAAATACATTGCTGTAGAAGATGGTCTTGGTGGTTTTATTCCAGACAACCCCGCTAATGTTACGCACAAAAGGTTTGGCGATTGTAAGGGGATGAGCTGCCTATTGGCCACCATGATGCGACATGCCGGAATGGATGCCCGTGAATGTTGGATCGGCACGCGCGATATCCCTTATTCTTATGCAGAAATATACACGCCATTTGTAGATAACCACATGATTACCGCCTATCGGTATGACAACCGCTGGTATTTTTTAGATCCAACAGATGAGTATGTGCCCTTTGGTTTTCCTTCGGCATTTATTCAAGGCAAAGAAGCGCTTATCGGCTTGCCCAACAAAACCTTTACCCTAGAGCACGTACCAAAGATGGCGGCAGAGGCAAATGTGGTTGCGGTGTTTGATACGCTAACCCTGTTAGACCATACAATTTCTGGCAAGGCCATTATGACCAATACGGGCTACAGCGCAGCGCGTTTTAAGCGGCTCTACCGCAATGCACAGAAAAAAGACAGATTCTTTAAGTACTTTTTAGAAAGTGGTAATGATAAATTTTCAGTAGATGGCGAGCCAGTAGTGAACATGCGCGACACCATTATCGAAGTAAAATATGCATACAGCCTGCCAGATTATAGCAAGAACTTTGATGGCAGATATTTTATCAATCTCAATACGGATAGAATTTTATCAGACGACACCTTTGAAGACCGCAAGCTGCCCATAGAACGTGACCATCAACAGACGTATCGTTTTACCCATACGTTAATGGTGCCAGAAGGCTACGAGGTGTTGGCGCTTCCAGAGAATTTTAGCCTGCAAAACGCATTTGCAAACGCCAGTATCACTTACACACAAAAAAAAGGTGCAGTTGTGTATGCCTTTAAGCTGCAGCTTACAGAACTCATGATAGCGCCAGAAAACATGAATGATTGGAACGCAATGGTAAAGGCGCTGCGCAAGGCCTATCGCAATAATGTTGAACTGAAAAAAATAACCCAATGAAACAAACCTTATTCATAGCCATGCTATGTGGCTCAATGCTCGCCTTTGCCCAACAAACAACTGATGGCTGGGATATAGAAGCATATACATGGGCAGAAAAACCAGAACCAGAAACCCGCGAATGGGTAAAAAGTCTAGAAGAAGCGGTTATTAAAAGCACCACGCTGCTGCAATATCGCTACGAGGATGAAGATGTTGCTTTTTATGAATTAAGTCACCGCAGAATTTGGATTGGCAACGAGAAAACCATTGAAAGCTACAACAAATTATATGTGCCCGTTATGGAAGATGGCGCACTGCGCATTCAGGCGCGCGTATTACAACCCAATGGCGCGGTTATAAATTTAGATGAAGAAGACATTCAGGAGGGTAAAGATGAAGATGACAACACCTATCAGTATTTTGCGCTAGACGGCATACAGGTGGGTAGTGTGGTAGAATATCTGTTTCTTACCAAAGGCATGCCTTCGTTTTATGGCAGCAGGTATACCTTGCAACGTGATGCACCCGTATATGATTTAACCTTTGAATTGGTAACACCGGGCAACCTGCTCTTTAAAACCAAATCGTATAATGGATTACGTCAAGCCGTTTATGACACGATTTTAGAAGAACAAAACCGCTTTTTCATCCACCAAGACACCTTGCCAAAATTTGAGGCACAGCCACAGGCGTATGAACGCGCACACATGGCGTATGTACTGTTTGCATTAGACCGCAACCTATACAACGGCTTGCGCGATATGAGTTCTTTTGGCAATGCGGCCTCACGCATTTACAACAACCTTTTGGTAGATGTAAACAGCAAAGTTGAAAAGGGCTTTAAGCGCATATTGGCAGAGAGCGGTATGGAAGACGAAAGCGAACTTGAGCGCAAAATTGCAGCCATAGAAGGCTATCTCAAGGAAGAATTCTTTGTACAAAACGCAGCATCTACAGCGGCTATGGTAGATGTTGAGCAGATCTTAAAAAACAAAGTGATGAATGAGATTGGCTGCTTGCGCTTATACACATCGCTATTTACTTATGCCGGCATAGAAAATGAATTGGTGCTTACCACAGACCGCAGCAGTACCCCTTTTGACCCAGATTTTGAAAACAACCTCTTTTTGCGCGAAGACCTCATTTATTTTCCAGAAGCAAAAGTGTTTATCGCCCCAACCAAGCAATTGAGCCGTATGGGGTGTTTTGATCCAGATCTGCGCCATACGCAGGCCCTTTTTGTGAGCGGTATAGACCTTGGCGAGGGCATGCAGGGTATTGGCGAAGTAAAATATATTCCACCACAAGTCATAGAAGAAAACAAGTCTGAACTCACTGTAAATTGGGTTTTAGGTGCGGATGGCGATTTGGGAAACATTGCTGTAGAACGCAAAACTTACGGTCAGCAAAGCGGCACCAATCAAACAGTGGCCCCTTATGTACAGGAAGAAAAAATGGACGAGTTTAAAAAGGGTGTGCTTAAATGGATGTATCCAGAAGTTGAATTTGAAGAATACGAAATAGAAAATTTGGCACCTAAGGGCTTTCCGTATGTACCTTTGGTAGTGCGCACACATTTTACAGACGAAGTTTACACAGAACCAGGCGCAACCAGCACAGTAATAAAAGTGGGCGATATTATCGGGCCACAGGCCGAGATGTACCTAACCGATAGCGTACGGACACTTCCTGTAAATCATGGTTTTCCGCGTTGGTATCACCGTGAAATCATTATTACCGTGCCAGACGGCTATGTGTTAAAAAACACAGAATCACTCACCATGCAGGTGCGTTCTGAAGAGGAAGACCCTACCATGAACTTTACTTGTAATTATACTTACAACAATAATGTTTTGCATATTGTAATTGATGAGTGGTACAAAGAAGGAGAATATCCCGCAAGCCAATTTGAAACCTATCGTGCCGTAATAAATGCAGCTGCAGACTTTAATAAGAAATACTTGTTATTAGAAGCGTTATAAATGAGTAAACATCAACGGATAGACGTTAGTGGCATTAGGCTGTTTGCCTATCATGGGTGTATGGAAGAAGAAAGCCGCATCGGCACTGATTATGAGGTGAATATGTCTGTATGGGCAGATTTACAGACCAGTGCCCAAACAGATCATTTGGCAGATACCGTAGACTATGTGGCGCTAAATCAGATTGTAAAGCAAGAAATGGCCATACGCGCCAAGCTGCTAGAAGTTGTTGCCCAGCGCATTGTAACGCGGGTATTGGCAGAGCAAGAAAAGGTAGTCAAGGTAAAGGTGTCTGTAAGTAAGCTTTCGCCCCCAATTCAAGGCGATGTAGAAAGGGTAAGCGTAGTGTTTACCCAATCGCGTTAATTGCGTACTTTTGCCGCCCAGCAAATAAAAGGTTCCGTGGCCGAGTGGCTAGGCAGAGGTCTGCAAAACCTTGTACAGCGGTTCGAATCCGCTCGGAACCTCAGAATGATAAATCCCTGTTGCCAAAAGCAACAGGGATTTTTATTTGCA
>CAYQDW010000083.1:0-8937 GCA_964416385.1 uncultured Cryomorphaceae bacterium
GTCGTCTTAGGCTATTTTTGCAGCATGAGTCGTATAGTGTTTTTTGCTCTTGCAATAGCGGTTTTTGGCCCCATTTTTAGCCAAAACTTAGTACCTAACGGCGGTTTTGAAAATCTGCGCAACATACCCTGTGATTATGTGCAGCCAGGAAACATCAGATCTTTATATGCTGATTGGAAATTGCCGACAGCTGGAACAAGCGACTTCTTTACGACTGAGGCAGATGTATCCTGTTATGCCAATCCATATTCTACTGCCACTAACGCTGCAGGCTATCAAAAACCGCATGGCGGTAAAGCAATGGCGGCCATATTAACTTATGGCAGTGGTTGTACCGGAAATTTACCTAACTATCGAGAATACCTTCACATCGAATTATCTAAGCGTTTGGTGGTTGGCAAGAAATATTATGCATCTATGTGGGTTTCTCATGCAGATAGTACGAAGCTTGCAACCAACAATCTGGGTATGGTTTTTACCAATTATGAAATTGATCTCCCCCAATGGTGTGTAAATCTTGATACCATCCCCATAATTACCACAAACCAAGTGGTAACACAAGATACCCAATGGGTAGCCATAGCCGACACCTTTACGGCACATTCTGATTATGGCTTTCTTACACTAGGTAACTTTAAATCAGATAGCGAAACGCTTGTACAGAACATGCCAGATGGTAAAAGTTTAAAGGCTCAGTATTTTATAGATGATGTTGCCGTTTTTGAAATGTGTGGAAGCACTTCAACAACATATCAAATCTGTCCGGGAGATGCGCTTGTATTGCAGGCCAATATTAACTTAGGCAGCCACATTTGGAATACTGGCCAAGTAGATCAAAGCATTACCATAACGGATACAGGAACCTTTTGGGTACAAACTGATTTTGCGGGATGTCTTACTACAGATTCTTTTTTTGTTGCTGCCTCACCTTGTTTTAAGCTGGCCCTTCCAAACGTCTTCACACCAAATGATGATGGCATAAACGACCTTTTTAAACCTATAGAAAGTGTGGGCATTACGGCCTTTACATTGGAAATTTATAACCGTTTTGGCGTGCAGGTTTATCAAACCAATGCGGTAGATTTTACCTGGGATGGCACGTTGAATGGCAATCCGCTTGCAGACGGTATTTATTTCTGGCGGTATTTAGCACAAGACCTTAGCGGGTCTACATATACAAAGCAAGGCGCAGTCACTTTAGTGCGTTAGTTGTTATTTAACACCCATTACGCACTTGCGCCTCATACAGTTCCTTTTGTTGTTGAAATATACTTGGCTATTTCTTACGGAAGCACATAGCGTAGGCCAAAAAACGCAAAACTCCCAAACGAGTTTACATAAGTATTGCCACCGTTGCTATTAAAATGAAATTCTAAACCACCGCTTACATGGGCATATAAATATAATTGTCGCCAAAAATCATACTTATTTGATAGGCGATAACTCATCCCAAGAGGTACATATAAGCGAAGAAAAGAGGCGTTAGAAGTAAGCTGTGAACGATATGTATTGTAGTTATAATTATCAGCGAAGCCATAAAAGATATTGCCGTAGGTACTGTTTCTGTTCGTGTTAAAATAGGAGCCTTCGTTTTTATCTATGGTTATATAGTTTTGAAAAGCAAAACCAAATTCCCCACCCACACCTGTATATAAATGAAAACGCATATGCGTGGGGGTTTTGAATAAATACATTGCGCCAATATTAACCTCGTAAACATTTTCTGTATAGTAGGCATTGGAATAATGCACAGAGTCTATCCAAACATCTGGGTTGCCAAGTGCCGAGGTTAATGTATCATAGGGGGTATATTCTGCTTTTGTAAATGAAAAAGATCTGCGGATGCCAACACCCATACCCAATTTTACGCGAAGCTCTTGGTTGTGATTATAGCGGTTTTTCTTTTGACTAAACGGACTAAGGCCAATGCTGATGTTTGGTGCGACACTACCACCTACACTCGTAAATAAATCTAAGGTGTAGCCATCTAGGTTATTTAAAAATTGGCTTTGGTCTGCAACCGTGTTTTTCATCGAAAAATAGTCATCAGTGGTAAGGGGCATAAACACCACATTACCGCCAAAATCTGCGTTAATGGCTGAAATTTTAAATCGGGCACTATCTGTGCGCGATTGGGCACTGCCATTAAATGGGTGTAGTGCAAAGGCCAAGACAGTAACGTGTAAAAGGTAGAAAACCTGCTTCATCTGTTGTGTTTTTAAACGTGCCAAAATAACGGAGAAAGCAGATGGGAATTGTATCTGTGAAAAAATAAAAAAGCCCCTTCAGATTGGTGAAGAGGCCATTATATGTTAAATTAAGCTTTTATGCTAACCGTTTCCTTTTTGGTAATCAGCTAAAAATTTAGCCAAACCAATATCTGTTAATGGGTGATTTAAAAGCCCCATGATTGCACTTAGCGGACCAGTCATTACATCGGCACCAATTTCTGCACAGTTAATGATGTGCATGGTGTGGCGTACGCTGGCGGCAAGAATTTGTGTTTGGTAGCCATAATTATCATAAATCACACGGATTTTATCAATCAGGTCGAGGCCATCAGTGCTCACATCATCTAAACGACCAATAAAAGGCGATACGTATGTGGCACCTGCTTTGGCGGCTAAAAGTGCTTGTCCGGCACTAAAAACAAGGGTACAGTTGGTTTTTATACCCTTATTGCTGAAGTATTTCAACGCTTTAACGCCATCCTTAATCATGGGCACTTTCACCACAATCTTGCTATCTAGGGCTGCAAGGGCTTCGCCTTCACGCACCATACCTTCAAAATCTGTACTGATTACTTCGGCACTTACATCGCCATCAACAATGTTGCAGATGGCTTTATAGTGGTTAATGATGTTTTCTTGGCCAGTAATACCCTCTTTAGCCATCAGGCTCGGGTTGGTGGTTACACCATCTAAAACGCCAAGTTCCTGTGCTTCTTTTATTTCGGCAAGGTTGGCTGTGTCTATAAAAAACTTCATGATGAGAAGAATTGGATTAAAAAAGAAAGGGCAAGCTACTCATATCACACCGCTACGACCGGCTACCCTTGCTGCATTCCTGCCCTGGGGGAGTTCACCAGGAGCTGGTTGTACGAGACTTGCCCTGAGCGGCAAAAGTACGGCAGTGGGTTTAATTGGCAAACCTAGAAACGAATTAATTGTGGTTCATTTTAAGAATGAAAAACACAGCGGTGACAAACCACTAACTGAGAGCCATAATCTGTACTTTCGCCCCATGAAAAAACGATTTACCGCCATTGCGTGCTTCATTTTATCTGGGTACGCACTCTTTAGTCAAACCTTAACGATAAGCACAGATACCGTAAATTTAGGTGTGGTTTTTGAAAATCAAGCCGACAGTGCCGTTGTTTATGTGAAAAATGCAGGCCCTCATTGGTCTCTTTTTAAAATAGAAAGCCACCAGAGTTTCCCATTTTATGGAGATACCGTTGTTACCGCACGTTATGCTTTGCAAACTGTTGGGCAAGGCGATAGTTTGCCCGTTTGGATAATTGCCAAACCGATTCACAATCTCAAGCACAAAGGGGTAATTCTTTTAAATGACGCCTATGGAAGCGAATTGCGCATTCCGTATAAATTTCAAGGGCGATACAGTAAGAGCTATTATTTTGCTACAGAAAACAAAGAAGAGGCTGCGTTACGTTCGCAACTAAATACCATCATTAGCACTGGTTTTACCTCATTGAGCTACAATAGCGCCCGTGATGAGATGTATGCTGATTTAGACAATGTGGGTGGTACCGTAACTTGTGTGTATACCGGCAGAACGGCTTCATTTACAACACGCTCTGGTGCAAATTCTAATAGCTTCAACTGTGAGCATACCTTTCCGCAGGGCTTTTTCAATGAAAACTTACCCATGAAGAGCGATATCCACCATCTTTTTCCAACAGATGTTGCTGCTAATAGTGAGCGCGGAAATTTACCCTTTGGCGTGGTTGGTAACCCTTCGTGGCAAGTTGGCGGCAGCAAAAAGAACGCCAGTACATTTGAGCCGCGCAATGTTCATAAAGGTACAGTGGCCCGCGCTATGATGTATTTTGTATTACGCTATCAAGACTATAACAACTTTTTTGCACCGCAAGAAGCCATCCTCAGGCAGTGGCATAATCAATATCCGCCAAGCACCTCAGACCGTAACAGGAATGATGGTATTTATCAACTTCAAAATAATCGGAACCCATTTGTAGATTACCCTCAATTTGCAGCACGCATCACCAATTTAGTTGGTACAACATCGGCACCAGCCCAGCCAGGTTTATATGTTGTAGACACGGTTCAACTGCCTTATGATTCAACCGTTTCATCGTTAGTTACGTATGCGCTACATGTGGTTAACTACGGCAACACCACGGTGTCTTTATCAAACTTTCAACTCTCAACAAGTGGTTTATCATTTGCCAATGCAACAGGGGCTAATGCTGTTTTGGCACCGCGGCAATCATTAAAGATTGAAGTAGATTTTCAGCCAGGTACAAATTACAATGGCCAAACGCTCACGTTTAGCGCAAATGCTGGCAATCCGAGCCAGCGCACGGTATACTTCAAAAACGGGTCGTTTGTCTTTTTTGACGTTACAGAATTTGAACAAACATTAGGCATCCGCATCACACAACAAGAAATTACTTGGCACATGGTTAAAGCGTTGGGGCAAATGCAGGTGCTAGACATGCAAGGCAGAATATTAAAGCGCTGCGCCATAGAAGAAGGCGGTTTAGCCATAGCAGATTTACCCGCTGGGGTGTACATACTCAACGCCGCTTCTAACGCGCAATCATTTTCACAAAAATTTGTGATTACCCGTTAATTAGGTTGGCACAAGGGTTTGGTTATTTTTGCGAAGAACTAATTTAAAAACTGCTCATGGAACTTAAATCGCTCTTAAGAAAAACAGGACTAACGTTTGGATTGTACATGGGATTGGCCTCTATAGGTTTATCTGTTGTTTTATATGTTTTAGGTATGTATGATTTGAGCGGACAGGGAGATAATAAGTGGATCATCAACTTATTCAACTTTGCCTTAACCATTGTATTCATAATCTTAGCTTATCGTGCATTTAAGGCCGGTGGCGATGGTTTTATGACTTTTGGCGAAGGATTTAGACTTTCATTTACAACCATTATCATTTCTGTATTGGTAGGTTTGGTATGGTTGGCAGTATATATGCTTGTGCTAGAGCCAAATTATCAGGAATATATCATTGATGCCCAAGTGGCACAACTTGAAAAAAGCGGTTTAGAAGATGATGCCATTGATATGGCCATTGGTTGGACAGAAAAGATGACATCACCGCTGTTCATGTCTCTATGGACCATTGTAACAAGTGCCGTTTTTGCTGTGATTGTATCACTGCTAATGAGTGCATTTTTTCAAAAGAAGCGCCCATTGTTTCCTACCAACAACACGATAGATAGCGAAATTTAGACATGGATATATCCGTTGTCATCCCTTTATATAACGAAGAAGAGTCACTGGCAGAGTTGTTTGGCTGGATAGATCGTGTGATGCAGCAAAATAACTTCACCTATGAAGTGATCTTTGTAAATGATGGCAGCACAGATAAATCTTGGCAGGTCATTAAAGAAATTGCTGCGGGCCATCCAGAAGCGCGCGGTGTGCGTTTCAGAAAAAATCAGGGCAAGAGTAACGCGCTCAACGTTGGTTTTAAGGCCGCGCAAGGCGATGTTGTAATAACAATGGACGCTGATTTGCAAGACAGCCCAGAAGAAATCCCAGATTTACACAGGATGATTACCAAAGAAGGATTTGATTTGGTGAGCGGCTGGAAGAAAAAACGCTATGACCCCATTAGCAAAACGCTGCCAACAAAACTCTTTAACTGGGCTACCCGCAAGATGAGCGACATCAAGTTGCATGATTTTAATTGCGGCTTAAAAGCTTATCGCTTAGATGTTGTAAAAAGCATAGAAGTGTATGGCGAGATGCATCGCTACATACCCATACTGGCAAAGAATGTAGGTTTTAGAAAAATAGGAGAGAAGGTAGTTGCCCACCAGGCCCGTAAATATGGCACCACAAAGTTTGGTTTAGACCGCTTTATAAATGGTTTTTTAGACCTGGTAACCCTAGCGGTTATAAGCAAGTTTGGCCGTAGGCCGATGCACTTTTTTGGCACCATTGGGGCGTTTCTCTTTTTTGTTTCGCTGTTGGCCTTGCTCTTTTTGGGGAGTTTAAAAATATGGCACCTCAAGCATGGTAACAATCCGGGTTTAATTGCTGATGATCCGTGGTTTTACATCTTTTTAACCACATTAATCTTGTCTTCGCAAATGTTTGTAACGGGATTTGTTGCAGAGCTGGTATTGCGCAATAGCACCCGAAAAACCAATTATACCATTACAGAAACGGTAAATCTTGAACAAGCCGAAGTATAGCCTCATATCACCTACGTTTGGCAGGCCAGAGGAGGTTACTGAGTTTTTAGAAAGTCTGCTAAGTCAAAATTATGAAGGCTTTGAGGTCATATTGGGTGACGGTACGCCCAGCGATACCTTACGACCGCTGCTAAAACGGTTTGAGAACAACCCCGTTTATCCCCTTAAAATTGTATATCGCGAATACCTGCCCGTAAGCGATGCCCGCAACGAGGCGGCAAAATTGGCCGCTGGCGATTATTTTATTTTTTTGGATAGCGATTGCTTGATCCCCCAGAATTACCTCAAAGCCATAGACGCTGCACTAGCTGAAAAACCCCTTGACTTGTTTGGCGGACCAGATGCGGCACGAGATGATTTTAATGCGCTACAAAAGGCCATTAGCTATGCCATGACCGCTACCTTAACCACCGGTGGCATAAGGGGCAAAAAAAAGCATGTAGGCACCTATCACCCGCGCGGATTTAATATGGGCATTAGTCGTGAAGCGTTTGTGGCTGTAAATGGCTATAACACCCAATTTGTTTGTGGTGAAGATGTAGAGCTAAGCATCCGCATTATTGCGGCAGGCTACAAAAGTGGCTTTATACCAGAAGCCTTCGTTTATCATAAACGCAGAACAACTTTAACAAAATTTTATTGGCAGGTTTTCCGTTTTGGGGCGGCACGTATAAACCTCTGGAAAGCACACCCAGGCGAGCTTAAGTTAGCCCATCTCTTTCCTGCGGCCTTTTTGCTTTATACAATTTTTGCAATACTCGCAATACCTTTAGTAACCCCATTGTTTTTCAGCTTGTTAGGGTTTTACCTTTTAGCTGTGGGCACTGGTGCTACCATACACAATAAAAGTATCTACATTGGTATTTTGGCCATGATTTGCACGGTTGTTATGAATGCGGGATATGGTCTGGGTTTTCTCCGAAATTATTTTTCACGCGTGGTAAAAGGTTCTCCAACAGGCATCAAGTTATAGGTGCGCACGGTGATTTTATACTTTTGGCAGGCGTAAAAACAAACATCCACAATTGCTCAACATGAAAAAAATTTGGCGTTATCTATTACTTATTGGCATAGGGGCTGCATTTATTTATACCATCTACTTCCTTGCAGAAAAATCAAAACAAGACCCCATTGTTTATGCTACAGAACAGGCTGTTGTTGGTAACATTGTTAAGCAAACATTAGCCACAGGTAGCATTAAACCACGAGAAGAGGTAGATATTAAACCGCAGGTTTCTGGTATTATTCAAGAGCTTTTTGTAGAAGCCGGAGACCATGTTAATGAAGGTCAGCTTATTGCCCGCGTAAAGGTGATACCAGATATGGTAGCCCTAAACAATGCCCAAAATAGATTAGAAATTGCTGAAATAAATTATACCACCGCAAAACAAGATTATGACCGCAACAAAGCGCTTTATGCGCAAAAGGTAATTTCTGTTGCTGATTTTCAGATGGTAGAGCAGAACTATAAAAACGCCTTAACAGAACGCAACGCGGCTCAAGATAACCTAGACATTATACGCGAAGGAGCAAGTAAAAATATGGGCGCACAGAGCTTAACGCTCGTAAAAAGTACCGTTACCGGAATGGTATTAGATGTACCTATTAAAGTGGGAAACCAGGTGATTGAGAGTAATAATTTTAATGACGGCACCACCATTGCCACCGTGGCCAATATGAACGATATGATTTTTGAGGGGCTGATTGATGAAAGTGAAGTTGGTAAAATTAAAGAGGGCATGGATTTGGTCATTACCATTGGCGCCATTGAAAAGGAAACTTTTGATGCAAAGCTAGAATACATCTCCCCAAAGGGTATTGAAGAAAATGGTGCAATACAATTTCAGGTACGCGCAAAAATGGCGCTGAATAAAGACAATTTTGTACGTGCGGGCTACAGCGCCAATGCCAACATTGTTCTTGATAAGCGCGACTCTGTACTCACGTTGTCTGAAGGTCTGCTACAATTTGAAGATGATGTGCCATTTGTTGAAATAGCCACCGGCGAGAATCAATGGGCGCGCAGAGATGTAAAACTCGGTCTTAGTGATGGCCTAAAGGTGGAAATCATTGACGGCATCTCGGCAGACGATAAAATCAAAGTTTGGAATCAAGCACAACTTTAATTGCCGTTGCTAATGGCAGAATTAAGGTTTGTAGGCTGGTTTTGATTTAAACCCTACTAGCGGTAGTGTGGCTGTAAATTCTTAAAATTCAATTTCGATATTCACTTTACCTCCTAAGCCCTTTTCAACAATGTCGAACAATGTTTTAAGCGTTAAATTACTGCCGTTGTTTTCCACGCGAGAAATATAAGTTCTCTTTTTATCTACGAGTTGGGCTAATTGACTTTGCGTAAGGTTTCTTTTTTCCCTGGCTTCTCTGAGTAAAAGGCCAATTTTAAAAGACTCAAAGTCGCGCTCTAATTCATCTCTGCGCGCAGTATCCTTTTTTTAAACATTGTCTTTCATTTCTTTCCAGCCAGTTATTTCCATTTCCTTTGTTTTTTT
>CAYQDW010000084.1:0-8794 GCA_964416385.1 uncultured Cryomorphaceae bacterium
GTGCGGGCGAAGGGACTCGAACCCCCACACCTCACGGCACCAGATCCTAAGTCTGGCGTGTCTACCAATTTCACCACGCCCGCAGTGAAACCCCAAAATTTGGGGTGGCAAATATATCATTATTGCGAAAACTCCAAACAAAATAAACAAGGTGTTTTTATCCTGTTATACACGTACCAGAATTGTATTTTCGCTCCTTCTATTCAAGCACTACCAGCATATGTTAAAAATAAATCCCGCAGACCTTCCAATACCTAAAATGCACCAGTATTTACTCGGTAGTATCGGTCCGCGCCCAATTGCCTTAGCAAGCACATTAGATGCTGATGGCAACCCGAACCTAAGCCCATTCAGCTTTTTTAATGTGTTTAGTGCCAACCCACCAATCCTAATATTTTCTCCTGCACGCAGAGGCAGAAATAACACCACAAAAGACACCTACCACAACTGCAAATCCACAAAAGAAGTGGTTATTAACGTGGTTAACTATGCCATCGTTCAACAGGTTTCGTTGGCCTCTTGTGAGTATCCATCTGGCGTAAATGAATTTTTAAAAGCTGGACTAACCCCACTGGAAAGTGAGCTGGTAAAACCTTTGCGCGTAAAAGAAAGTCCTATACAAATTGAGTGCAAAGTGCGCGATGTTGTAGAACTAGGTACAGAAGGTGGCGCTGGTAATTTGGTAATTTGCGAGGTTGTGCGTATGCACATCAAAGAAGAAGTATTGGCAGAAGATGGTTTAATTGACCAAGATAAATTAGACTTGGTTGGCCGTCTTGGTAGAGATTGGTACTGCCGCACTAACGGAGATGCGCTTTTTTATGTGGAAAAACCCCAGATTAAATTGGGTATTGGAGTAGATCAAATTCCTGCAGCCATTAGAAATAGCACCGTTTTAACCGGTAATAACCTTGGGCAGCTTGGCAATGTTGATCGCCTGCCTGATGAAGAAGAAGTCAATAGCTTTGCGACTGACTATCGTGTGCGAGAAATCGTAAATTCGGCAGCTGATGGCATGGAAAAACGCGAAGCTTTGCATATCCTTGCACAACAATTATTAGAAGAAAACCAAGTGTGGGACGCTTGGAAAGTATTATTACAAGATAAAATGGCGAGATAATGGAATTAACCGGAAAAATTGAAAAGATTGGCAACGTGCAGGAAATATCTGCTTCGTTTAAAAAACGTGAATTGGTAATTCGTACAGAAGAACAATACCCGCAACCTTTGCTCATAGAATTTACCCAAGAAAAAACGGATTTATTAAATGGCTTCAATCTGGGTGATCGCGTAACTGTGGGCATTAATATTAGAGGCCGCGAGTGGCGCAGAAATCCACAAGATGAAGCAAAATACTTTGTGAGCATTCAGGGCTGGCGCATACAAACTGTAACACCACAGCCTAGTGGTTCATCAGCTTCAGAACCTTCTGCACCAATCATGCCCGAGGGGCCAGCACAAGACTTCAGCGCAGTACCAGAAGATGACGATTTACCTTTTTAAGAAATCTTAAATGAGTATAAGGCTACAGGATTTCAATAATTAGTAATCCTGTAGCCTTTCTTGTATCAAATAAGAAAGCTTTCTTATGGTTTACTTGGGGCCAATATTTTAGCACGAATCTTCCCCAAAAGCTGTCATTTCATCCCCAGCAACAACACAATGACCTAAAAACATTAAAAGCTGAGGCTTATCTTGCGATAGAAATAACAACGCTATTAATCGCCAACAAAAGCTCAAGATGTCATTTGCCACGCGTTTTGAAAAGATGTTCAAGCAGCTACTTCCTAGCCCGTTTAGCATTGCCATACTCTTAACCCTTTTCACCTTCGTGCTGGCAATACTTTTTACCAAACCAGCAGCACAAAATGCTGGGGCATACGCTGTAAGCCTTCTTGGGTTTTGGAAAAACGGTTTATGGGATGGCCCATTAATGATTTTTGCACTGCAGATGATGTTAATGCTGGTTTTAGGGCATGTTTTGGCGATAAGTGCACCAGCAAACAAACTCATTACACGACTAACAAACACGATAACGAATACTGCACAAGCTGCCGCAACAGTGGCATTTTGTACCATGATTGTCGCTTTTTTTAACTGGGGATTAGGCCTCATCTTCGGAGCCATCTTTGCCCGTAAGGTTGCAGAAAGTGCCGTGCAAAAGGGGCAGAATCTCAATTACCCACTGGTGGGTGCTGCTGGGTATGTAGGTCTTATGGTTTGGCATGGCGGATTAAGTGGGTCTGCTCCCGTAAAAGCCAATGAGCCTGGCCACATCAAAACACTAATGGCCAATACCACTGCGAACATGCATTTGCCCGATTTGGTACCCATAGAGCAAACCCTTTTTAGTGGGATGAACCTAACTGCATCACTTTTAGTACTAATCATTGTACCTCTAGTACTCTACGGCATTGGCAAACGCATAGCACCTACACCTGTTATTTTACGCACGCACTTTCAGCCTACAGAACAACAAGAAATGCCTCAGGGCGCAGAACGCATTGATGTTTCCAATTGGTTTGGCCGCATTATAGGCGCCATCATCGTATTGTATGCCTTAGCCGAAGCTACAGTTTTAAATGCTGAAGGTAATCTCGGCTTTTTAACGCCAAACTATATCAACGCGGCCTTGCTTGGCCTCAGTTTAATGTTGCACCAAAACATCAAGCGCTTTTTAGCCGCAGTAGATGAGGCCATTGCAGATGCAGCGGGCATTCTCATTCAATTCCCACTTTACTTTGGCATTATGGCTTTAATGCGCAATAGCGGCCTGGTGCAGCTAATTGCTGAAACTTTTACACGCTTTTCAACGGCGGAGACTTTTCCCCTTTTCACCTTTATCAGTTCTGGACTCATCAATATTTTCGTGCCTAGCGGTGGCGGGCAATGGGCCATTCAGGCACCTATATTAATAGATGCCAGTCAGCAGCTTGGGGTACCCCTAAGCAAAAGCATCATGGCCTTAGCCTATGGCGACCAGCTAACAAACATGTTGCAGCCGTTTTGGGCATTGCCGCTGCTCGGCATAACGGGTTTAAAAGCAAAAGAGATTTTGCCCTATACCTTATTGTTAATGCTTGTTGGGTTTGTGATTTACCTTGGGGTGCTGGTATTGTTTTAGTCTCAGAATCCGCCATAAACCAGTCTTTTTATCATGATTACCTGCTTGTATTCAAATAGAGCGCGGTTCCCGTTTTTAAAAATGGCCCTGCCTTTTCTTTCTACACAAACGCATTACTTTTGAAAAGATTGAGAGAAACTAAAAGTACCTAGATCAAAAATTCTTCAAAAAGATTATTGCGTTATAGATGGTGATATAAACTGGAATGACTAAGGTGTTGTTTTTCTGGACGATGAACTTTACTGAGGTTTGATGCGATACTAATCATCAACCCCCTAACACATGTTATACATGAAAAGACATATTCTACTATTGATTTTGGCGTTTTTTACCGCGATGGCAAATGCCCAAATCACACAAAGACTAAAAGCTGAAATAGCATCAAAACCTAACGAGCTGTATGAGGTGAGCATCGCCTTTCCGCGTTATGTTGATGTAGTACAGCTACAGCAAAACTTCCAACAAAACAATGCCACAGCAGCAAACCGTTTAAAAATCATTAATCGGTTATTACAACAGGAAGCTGCAAATCTGCAACAGGAAGCTTTGAAAATCTTGAATAAAAAGAAAATGGATGAGGTTGCATACATCTATTCATTCTATGCTGTAAACCGGATTATCACAAAAACCAACGCCCAAACCATAGCTGCACTAGCTGCACTACCAGAGGTTCAAAGTATTGATTTGGCCAAAGGCGAGATTGAGTTTTTTGAGCCCGTAGACATTCAACAGCAGGCTTATAAAACTACCACAAGTAGCCAAGCTGAACCCGGATTATTAGCCATAAATGCACCTGCTATGTGGCAATTGGGCTATACAGGCCGTGGGAGAAAAGCGTATGTGTATGATACCGGTATATGGACAACCCACCCTGCATTTAGCAGCCGTTTTCTAGGTAACTTTTCTCCGATTTCAGAATCATGGTACGGCCATTATAGCCAGATACCGCGAGATGACGTTGGCTCTAGTCACGGCACACATGTTTTAGGAACAATAGCTGGACTAGACCACGCCCAAACCGATACCATTGGCGTAGCATTTGGCGCATACTGGATGGCTTGCGATCTCATAAAAGGTGCTTCACAAGCCAGTCAGCTGCCACAACAAGTGTACATGATTGCTGCCTTTGAATGGGCCTTAAACCCAGATGGAGACACAAATACCACTGATGATGTTCCTGATGTAATAAACAATAGTTGGCGTTGGCGAGACATCATTGATACGGCAGAATGTGATGGTTTTATTGCGCAACTTATGGCAACAATAGAGGCTGCTGGCATCGCAAATGTGTTCTCTGGCGGTAATACGGGCCCAAACAACGCTGGCGTAAATTCTCCGCAACGCATAGCTACATCAGAGGTAAATACGTTTACGGTTGGTGCAGTTAATGCAAACGTATCTGCACCTTACCCCATCGCCTCATTTTCTACCCGCGGGCCAACGCAATGTGCCAGCACTGGCAGTTTGCAGAAATTTCCTGAAGTTGTTGCGCCAGGACAAAGTGTACGTTCTGCATACAACCGTAATTCATACGCGCTATTATCGGGCACAAGTATGGCCTCACCGCATGTGTCAGGTGCCGTTTTATTGCTTAAAGAAGCATTTCCAAATGTTGCCGGCAGTGAAATTTTGAGTGCACTCTATAATTCAGCCATTGATTATGGAGCTGTTGGCGAAGACAACACTTATGGTAAAGGACTCATTGATGTGTATGCTGCTTTTCAGTTACTTTCTTTAAACCATACGCCTTTTAACCCAAACAATATAGCTTGGGATGTAGCCATACATAGTATCACTAACATTAATGATTTTGAGTGCGACACGCAAATAGAGCCCGTAATCACACTTAAAAATTTGGGTACGCAAACCATAGATACCGTTTTCTTATCTGTTTACAATAATGGCGTGGCAACATCTACCATAAACCTACCCATTGCAACCAATAACTTTTTAGGAGGATCAACTTTTACCATTCCAAATAATTTGGTTTACCCGTTATCTGCAGGTGAAAATGAGTGGCGGTTTGAAGTAAACATTGCCAACAACGATTTTGACCCGGTGAATAATGCACGCTATCTACGTTTTAAGAAATTGAATGTAGAAGGCCTTCCTTTTCTCGAAGATTTTGAGTCTGGCATTGATGCCACGCGTTGGACCTACCATAACCCCGACCTAGCCTTAACTTGGGATACCACCACGGTAATCGGGTGGCCTGGCAATACATTAAGCGCAGTTATTGAATTGCAAAACAACTTAACCATTGGCGAAAAAGACGGCTTAATCACCCCGCAAATCATTCTGCCAAATACCAACAACCTTTCTCTGAGTTTTGACATTGGCTACGCCTATCGCGGTATTCAATTTTTGGCCGATACTTTTAAAATTTCTATTTCTGAGGATTGTGGCCAGTCTTTTCAAAATATACTTACCCTTTCTGATACGTCTCTTGCCAGCACCTCTAGTACCAGCAGTTTGTTTACGCTGCAAAGCAAAAATGACTGGCAGCGGCACTACCTCTCGCTTGCTAACTATGCCGGTAAAAGTGTCTTGCTGAAATTTGAAACAACCAACAGGCAGGGTTATAACCTCCACCTAGATAATATAGCCTTGTTTGAAGGAAGTTTTGACCCATTTTCATTAACTGAATCTGCTTTACAGTTCGTTTCAATTTCCCCCAACCCAACAAATGACTTTAGCATCATTAAACTAAATGACGAGCACTTAATTGGCGCTGTGATAACCATAACAAACATGCAAGGCCGCCTGATGACAAAAATGGCGCTCAACCAACCATCTACGGTGATTAATGTGCAGCACTGGCCAGCAGGCGTGTATCTAGTGGCTATAGAAACGGAGCATGGCTTTTTGCGTAAAAAAATTGTGAAATTCTAAGATTGTAATAATGCAGATGCGGCTAACGCAGAATTTTGGTAGAACTGCCATTAAAACACAAATATCAAGTTATTTGGTTTATGCTAAGTTGGATGGGTTTCTGTCAAAATGTTGAAACATCTCGTTCAATTATTACTAGACCATTTATCACTGATTATTTCATTTTTTTGGCACATCACTAAAAACCACAAATAGCATGATTACTAAAAACCAAGAACAAAACGCCTTAAAGCGCATGTTTTTCATCGCGTTAACAGCAAGCATTGCTATTACAGGCGCTTGTAACAAAAGTGTTGAAGAAGAAGCTGTAGAAGCTCAAAGCATGACAATGAGCGAGGTAGATACGCCACCACTATTCGGTAACTGTGCTGAAGGTGCTAGCCGTGCAGAGGCCCAGCAATGCTTTAACCAAGGGTTGATGCACCACCTGCTAACCAGCATTATTTACCCAGAAACCGCTTATGATGCGGGTGCAGAGGCCAAGGTATTCATCTCCATCACTATAGACGCCTTTGGAAAAGTGCTTTCGCCTGAAGTTTTGAAGACAGATATTTTACCTGAACATGCTGCTTACCAAGAAGCCTTGGAATTGGCCGCCTTAGAGGTATTTGCAAGCTTCCCCAAACTTCGCCCTGCACAAAAAGATGGCAAAGATGTGGCCATCAGTTATGTGGTGCCCATTAACTTTAAACTTCCGCCGAAGCGCGATATTGAATCAATAGAGCAAAACGAAGAGCAAGCCGTTGGCCCACAAGAGCAAACTTTTACCGTACGCAGTAAAGACAAGTGCTAAGTCTGTTGGTAATATTGCCCCTTTGGGCCCTTGTAAAATCATAGTGCCCCAAAACCTAAATCGCCTAGTTTAAAACAGTGGATATTCGCCTGTTGCCTAAAGCCCCGATTTTTCCAGATCCCAATCTGGCAGACGCTGATGGGCTAATCGGCCTAAGCACAGACTTGAGTCCAGAACGTATTTTGGCGGCTTATGCTCAGGGGATATTTCCCTGGTTTCAAGACCAAGGGTTTTACTTTTGGTTTAGCCCAGACCCGCGCATGGTGCTTCGCGCATCGGATTTGCGCATTCATAAAAGCATGCGCCCGTACCTTAACCAAAATAAGTATACCGTAACCTTAGATTGCGCATTTAAAAAGGTGATGCAAAATTGCGCCAGGGCACCACGCCATGAGCAAGAAAGTTCATGGATTTCAGATGATTTTATTGCGTCCTACTATAAAGTACATCTGCAAGGTTTTGCCCATAGTGTAGAAGTTTGGGAGGATGATATATTGGTTGGGGGCCTTTATGGCCTGAGTTTAGGCAAGGTTTTTTTTGGTGAAAGTATGTTCAGTAAAAAATCTAACGCGAGCAAATTTGGATTTATTAAGCTGGTTCAGTGGCTTAAAAAGCAGGGCATCACGCTTATAGACTGCCAGGTTTACACACAGCATCTAGCCAGTTTGGGAGCCGAAAATATGTCTAGAGCAGATTTTCTAAAGCTATTAAATGAGCATCTTCAGTTTGAGACTTTAGCCGGAACATGGCACTATTCTGAAGATTGATGTTGTTGCTTTTTGCGTTTAGCCGCCAAAATTTCATCTTGCGTGGGTGCTGGTTTGCCCTTGCCACTCATCATAAACCAAAGCATGCCAATTGCGCCTAAAAATGGAAATATCAATACAACAATGGCTATTAGAGGGCTGGCTTCCATGTGACTAATTTAGTTAAGCCAAGATAAAATAATTTGATTGCTGATAGCGAGTAAACCAACTCAGCCCATAGAAACTATCTTTGTGAACCTATGCGCAGCATCATTCTACTTTTAATAATTGTCGGATTCGTCTTTTTGTTATCTAGCTCAGGCTGTGCTAGAAATTCTAGTGCTGCCAACAATTGTACGGCTATACGCATTGGCATACCAGGGTTAACACTTAGTCATCAAAATGGCGCGCAATGCATAACATGCCATACCTATCAAAGCATAGGGCCTGGTTGCTTTGCAATTGCGGGGAGCGTTTATGAGGATAACAAAATAGACCCTTATACTTCTGGCGAAGTTCGGCTTTATACACTCCAGAATGCACAGGGCCAACTACGTGGCACGTATTACATTGATGGGCGCGGAAACTTTTATTCTACCGCAAAAATTGAATGGGGCGAAGGGCTGTTTGTCTCTATTTACGATGCAAATGGCAAAATAAAACACATGCAAGGGCGTACCAATGACGGTAACTGCAACCGCTGCCACGGTGCTACGGATGATAGATTAGTGCTGCCATGAAACGATTAAAACGTGTATTAAAAAGGACTTTTTTTCTTTTACTGGCAGTTTTTGTTGCCGGACTACTAATGCCGCATGGCAAGCACATGCCGGTAAAAGGGGCAACTGCTGCAGATTATAACCCGCAATCTTTCTGGTATTATCCTTGGGGTAAAAGCGTAACGCACAAGGGTGTTGACATTTTTGCAAAAACAGGGACTGATGTACAAAGTGCCACCCCTGGCATTGTGGTTTTTTCTGGGCGCATTGGTATGGGCGGTGAAGTGGTTTTGGTATTAGGGCCAAAATGGCGATTACACTACTACGCGCACTTACAATACCGTAGTGTGCATATTTTTAGTCTAGTAACCACAGGTAAGAAGGTAGGCGCAGTGGGCAGCAGTGGAAATGCAGCTGGCAAAGCACCCCATCTGCATTATAGCATTTTTAGTTTTATACCACTACCCTGGCGCATAGATGATGCACCACAAGGCTGGCGTAAGATGTTCTACTTAAACCC
>CAYQDW010000085.1:0-4520 GCA_964416385.1 uncultured Cryomorphaceae bacterium
TGCTCAATCAATTCGGCCAGGGTGCCGCGGGCGGTTTCTTCAAACTTTTTGGTAATCTCGCGGCTGTAGCTGGCCGGCCTGTCGGGGCCAAAGTATTGGGCCATTTCTTCCAGGCTTTTTTGCATGCGGTGCACGCTTTCGTAAAAAATCATGGTGCGCGTTTCTTCGGCCAGTAGCTTCAGGCGGGTTTGGCGCCCTTTTTTGTGGGGTAAAAAACCTTCAAACACAAACTTATCGCAGGGCAGTCCACTGGCCACCAATGCCGGAATAAAGGCGGTGGGGCCGGGTAGCACTTCTACGTCAATACCTGCTTTAATGGCTTCGCGCACCAGCAAAAAGCCGGGGTCGCTAATGCCGGGGGTGCCGGCATCACTTACCTGGGCAATGGTTTTACCTGCGGCTATATCGGCCACAAAGCGCTCTACCACCTTATGCTCATTGTGCATGTGGAAGCTTTGCAGCGGGGTATCAATGCCAAAGTGTTGTAACAGTTTGCGCGTAGTGCGGGTGTCTTCTGCCAGAATAAGGTCTGCGGTTTTAAGTACATCCAGTGCGCGCAGGGTAATATCCTGCAAATTGCCAATGGGTGTGGGTACCAAAATGAGCTTGCCCATACATTAAGGCTTATTGGTCAAACCGTGCTTTTACCTGTGCCAAGAAACGTGATTCATAATCTTCCTTGCCTGCCCAGTTGTAATCGGGCTTTACCATTTCATTGATAAATGTCTCTGCTTCTTGCCACGCTTCGTAGGTGTTGAGTTGGTTCACAACACGGGTAAAATCCTCGCCCTGACCATTAAACAGGTGTTTTACATAGGCGATGCGATCATTTAAACCGAAGGAAAGCTTTTGTGCGCCCAAGCGATCATTTAATGAAGCTGTTTTGCTTGTTTGCTGAGCGCGCTCTGCAATGCTTTCAACTTTGGCCTTTGCTGGCGTATGTTGTGGCGAAGGAGGTTGAATAGTCTGTGTTGTTGGTGTGTTGGTTTGGGGCGCAGGTATGTTGTTTTCTGGCGCAGGAGCATCTTCTTTTTCACGCATTACCGGTGGGCCCTCAGGATGCGGTAGCACCTTTATTTCTGGATTCATGCTAAAATCTGGGGCCTCTTTTTTCTGTGTTTCTGTGGTAATATGCGTGGGCTTGGGCGCGGCCTTTTCTTCGGTGTGTGCGGCTGCCGCTTGGGCAACGCCCGCAAGCACGGTTGATTTACGTGTTTCTACCTTAGAAATATAATCGGCCAATAAAGCCTTCTCATAAATGCTTTCAAGTTTAAGGGCTAGCTCACTGAAAGACAAGGAATTAATTTCGCTTTGTAGCTGATTTATAGAATCTTTTATGGCGTTTTTAAGCTCTTGTGTCATAATGACCATGTGGTTAAAGTGATTTGCTTTTTTAGCTTTGCTGCAGGAGGTGGAAAGTACAAAATGTTTCGCGACAACGTAGAAAGAGAATATGCCGGAGGCGGCTGGATAGAAGTAATTTGCGGACCGATGTTTTCGGGTAAAACTGAAGAACTCATCCGCAGGCTTAAGCGTGCTCAAATTGCTAAGCAAAAGGTTGAAATTTTTAAACCTATTATTGATACCCGCTATCACGATGAACAGGTGGTAAGTCATGATGCAAATAGCATTCATAGCACACCTGTAGAAAGCAGCAGCAATATTGAATTATTGGCCAATGATACCCGTGTTGTAGGTATTGATGAAGCACAATTCTTTGATGAAGGTATTGTAGATGTATGCAACAATTTGGCTAATCAAGGCATCAGGGTGATTGTTGCTGGGCTAGATTTAGATTATACCGGCAAACCTTTTGGGCCTATGCCCAACCTCTTGGCTACGGCAGAGTATGTCACCAAATTACACGCCATTTGCACCCATACAGGTCAACTTGCCCATTTTAGTTATCGCATTGCCGAAGAAGAAAAGCGCATTATGCTTGGCGAGTTGGATAATTACGAGCCCGTTAGCAGATCTATCTTTCAGTCTTTAATGCGTAAGAAAAAGCGCTGAAAGCTATTGCTATGTACACCTTAAGCGCATTAGCATCTGCAACTAAAGCCCAGTTATACGGGCAAGGCAATCAACAAATTACCCAATTACTCACTGATAGTAGGCGACTAATTTATCCGGCAGAGACGCTCTTCTTTGCACTAAAAACATCCAGCAATAATGGTCATCGCTACATAAATGAGCTGTACCGAAAAGGGGTGCGCGCCTTTGTGGTTTCTGTTGATTTTAATACAGGCTTATTTGCTGATGCTTCTTTTATAAAAACTGATGATGTGCGCGCAGCGCTGCAAGCAATAGCAACTATGCACCGCAGCCGCTTTACATACCCGGTAGTAGGCATTACGGGCAGTAACGGCAAAACCGTAGTAAAGGAGTGGCTTTTTCAACTCTTGTATAAACAAAAACGGGTAGTGCGCTCTCCGCGTAGCTACAACTCACAAATTGGTGTGCCCCTTTCATTGTGGCAAATGGCTGCCACACATGATGTGGCCATCATAGAAGCTGGCATTTCAGAACCTGAAGAAATGCAACGGCTAGAAGCCATGATTAAACCAGACATTGGCATTTTTACAAATATTGGTCATGCGCATGATGTTGGTTTTGAAAGCATGCAAGAGAAAGCCCTTGAGAAAGCCCAGTTATTCCGCCACAGCAAAAAAATAATCTATTGTGCAGACTATCCATTGGTAGATGAGGCTTTGCGCAAAACCGTGGTAAATGATGAAACCCGCTTATGCGCATGGTCTTATCAAAAGCGCGATGACGCCATTTTTGTGAGTCGCAGTGGTCGAAATATCGTGATGCAGCTCAATGCCCAAAATCAATCTTTTTCGTTGCCGTTTGGCGATGATGGTTCCGTAGAAAACTGCATTCATGCCCTTATTTGCGCCAACCAGTTGGGCGTGCCTGTTAACGTTTTACAACAAGCCGTTAAGCAGCTCAATCCTATAGAAATGCGGTTGCAAGAGCGCAGAGGCAGTCAGGATAATTTACTCATCAACGATTTCTACAATTCAGACCCAGAGGGTGTGCGTATAGCACTAGACATGCTCAGGCAACAACCACCAGAGCGCGACAGGGTTGTGGTGATTTCAGAATTTGAAGGCCTTACCGCACGTGAGAAGGATGCCGAATACCGGCAGATTGTAGATATGATTAATAGTATTACCCTAACAAATGTGGTTTGCGTGGGTGGCGAATGGCTATCTTATAGTGCTGGTATTATTCATGATAAGCACGTTTTTCTTTCAACAGAAGAACTTATTGGGGCTTTGCCTAAACTGGGCTGGAAGAATACCGCCATTCTATTAAAAGGTGCGCGCAGATTTCAGTTTGAAAAAGTTGCCGCTGTATTGCAAGAACAGGTACACCAAACATGGTTAGAAGTAAACCTGAGTGCAATGGCGCATAATCTGCGCTACTACCGCTCATTAATCAAGCCGCAAACCATGACTATGGCTATGGTAAAGGCATTAAGCTATGGCGCGGGCACGGTAGAAATTGCGCGTTGGCTAGAATTTAACCGGGTAGATTATCTGGCGGTGGCTTATGTTGATGAGGGCATTACGCTACGCAAAGGGGGCATAAGCTTGCCTATATTGGTTATGAACCCTGATGAATCTGCTTTTCAGCGGATGATTGAATTTAAACTTGAACCAGAATTGTATTCGTTGCGCATGGTTCAATCGTTTTTAACGGTGCTTGCAGCAGAATATCATGGCGCAGACCCTTTTCCTGTTCACTTAAAATTAGAAACAGGTATGCATCGCTTGGGCCTTTCAGAAACAGATCTTCTGCCGGCTTTGCAAAAGATAAAGCAAGAACCCTTGGCAAAGGTGCAAAGTGTTTTTTCGCACCTGGCTGCCAGCGATATGCCTTTACACGATGCCTTTACAAAACAGCAATTGGCACTGTTTACGTCTATGGCACAAACTTGTGAGCAGGTATTAGAATATTCACCTTTAAAGCATATCGCCAATACTTCGGGTGTGGCACGTTTTCCTGAAGCGCAATTTGACATGGTGCGGCTGGGCATAGGCCTGTATGGCGCTGCCAACAGCAAAACAGAGCAAGCGCAACTCAAAGTGGTTACCCATTGGCATACGCGCATTTCTCAGCTAAAAAATCTGCTGCCTGGTGAATCTGTTGGGTATGCGAGATCTTTTGTTGCAGAACGCCCAATGACCATTGCTACGTTACCCGTTGGCTACGCTGATGGCTTTTTTAGACTCTTGGGTAATGGTAAAGGCCATGTTGCTATTGGCGGCAAAAAGGCCACAGTTGTGGGGCGTGTGTGTATGGATATGATTATGGTAGATGTAACTGATATGCCTGTGCACGAGGGTGATGTTGTTGAGCTTTTGGGCGAATATATTTCTGCGCAAGAAATGGCGCAAGCCGCCCAAACCATCCCCTACGAGATTTTTACCCATATTTCTTCGCGGGTGCCGAGGGTTTATGTAAGCGAGTAGTTAGATCAGGTTTTCGCTATCTCTGCTGTGATGGAG
>CAYQDW010000085.1:4620-8495 GCA_964416385.1 uncultured Cryomorphaceae bacterium
ATTTCATGCCGTAAATCCGCAATCATTTTTTCGCGGTAAATCTGGTGCATGCGCAGTGCATCGCGAACCAATTCACTTGCATTTTGATAATCGCCACTGGCAATCTGGCTGGCTATGTACTCTTCTTGCTTTTTTGTGAGACTAACATTCATGGCTAAATATGTTTATATCTGCCAAATATAGCCATAATTACCGTTGCCGACCCAATCCGAATAGCACGCCATTTACAATGGAAACAAGCAGCGAGAAGAGCAGCGCCCACCAAAAACCATCAACATCAAAACCGTCTATAAGCGCGGCAGCGGCATAAATCACCAATACATTTATCACCAGTAAAAAAAGACCAAAGGTTACTAGCGTAAAAGGTATGGTGATTAAAATGAGTAAAGGTTTAAGCGTTACGTTAAGCACAGACATCACCACGGCTACCAAAATCGCGATGAGAAAGCTGTCTACGTGTACACCGCGCAAAATATAACTGGCCGCAAAAATGCTCAGGGTGTTTACAATCAGGTTGCGCAAGATGCCTGATGTACTATTTTCTTGTTCTTTAATTGACATATTCAAACTTACAAAACACAGTTATCGCTCCGCCATCTATATTTTATACTTTGGCAGTTCTTTAAATAAATTATGAAACGAATACATACGCTCGGCTTACTCTTTACAGCTTTTGCTGTTGCATGTACCTCTGTTCAAGAACAGGTAGAAGAAACAACCATAGCACCACCAGACCCGCATAGCTTTTCTAGACCCGACATTACCGCGGTTAGTCATCTAGATCTAAACCTCAACGTAGATTTCAACGGGCAGCAGCTTTCTGGTACAGCCACTTGGACTTTGGCACCAGAACATGGCGATGAACTCATTTTGGATACCTATGAACTATTGCTGGAGCATGTACAGGTAGATGGCCAGGATGTGGCCTACACCCTTGGTGAGAAAGACGCCATTCTTGGCGAAGCATTAATCATCCCCCTTCAAAAAGATAGCAAGCAGGTAAGTATTGCCTATAAAACTACCCCTGGTGCGCGTGCGCTACAATGGCTGGAGCCAGGCCAAACGGCAGGCAAACAGCTTCCTTTCCTATTTACGCAAAGCCAAGCCATTTTGGCCCGCACATGGTTGCCTTGTCAAGATAGTCCGGGTGTGCGCTACAGCTACAATGCCACAATACAGGTGCCAGAAGGTATGCTGGCGCTGATGAGTGCAACAAATCCGCAGGAGAAAAACGCTGACGGACGGTACACCTTTACGATGGAAATTCCCATCCCCAGCTATTTAATGGCACTTTCTGTGGGCGATATTGCCTTTAAAGCAGTGAGTGAGCGCACGGGTGTTTACGCAGAGCCTGCCATGCTAGAAAAAGCTGCTTGGGAGTTTGCCGAGATGGAAGAAATGGTGGTGCAGGCTGAGGCTCTGTACGGCCCATATATCTGGGGCCGCTATGATGTTCTGGTTTTGCCGCCTTCGTTTCCGTTTGGTGGCATGGAAAATCCACGCCTCACCTTTGCCACACCAACGGTTATTACGGGCGATAGAAGCCTTACCTCGCTCATAGCTCATGAGCTGGCGCACAGCTGGAGCGGCAACCTGGTTACCAATGCCACCTGGAATGATTTCTGGCTGAATGAAGGATTTACCACTTATTTTGAAATGCGCATTATGGAGGCCGTGTATGGCCGCGACTATTCAGAGATGATCGCCAGCATCAGTCATCAGGATATGGTAGCCGATATTACCGAATTGATGGCCGAGGATTCGCTGGTAACATCATTAAAGATGAATATGGCGGGCACCGACCCTGACGATGGCGTGGGTGCCGTGGCCTATGACAAAGGCTATCACTTTTTGCGTTTGTGCGAAGAAACT
The DNA here is from genome assembly GCA_964416385.1 of uncultured Cryomorphaceae bacterium. Classification (GTDB taxonomy): domain Bacteria; phylum Bacteroidota; class Bacteroidia; order Flavobacteriales; family Schleiferiaceae; genus JAUHWL01. The sequence goes on from CAYQDW010000085.1 coordinate 6,493, forward strand.
GTTGGTCGCGAGCGCTGGGACGGCTTTTTGAGCAGCCACTTTTCTGGCAATAAATTTAAAAGCATGACCACAGAGGCTTTCCTCCAGCAACTCAAAGAAGAGTTGTTAAGCGCGGAAGAATGGCAAGCCATTGGCGTTGATAAATGGGTATATGGCTATGGCATACCTGCCAACTGTCCGGTGCCAAGTAGCGACCGTTTTGCAAAGGTTGACGCCTTGCGTATAAAAATGCTGGAAGCTATGGCCAACGGCCATGCTCCAAATCGTTTGGCAGGAACCGCAGACTGGACCACCCATGAGTGGGTGCACTTTATCCGCGGACTGGAAAATCCAGGTTTGGAACAGCTCATGAAATTCGACAACGCTTTTCTGTTCTCACAAACAACCAACGCAGAGATCATGGCTGCCTGGATGCAACCTGCCATCCGTGCTGGTTATACCGCTAATGATTTTGAACAGCATGCGGCCGATTTTCTCATCAGTGTTGGTCGCAGAAAATTTCTCACCCCAACATACCGAGCAATGCTAGAGAGCGGCAAGCGCGATTGGGCATTGGCCATCTACGCACAGGCCCGCCCCAATTACCACGCGGTAAGTCGCGAAACTATGGATGACCTACTCAATTACGAGGGGTCTGAAAGCTAAACAATGGAAAACATCAAAGCCATAAAGGCAGAACTGGATAGGCATGTAAATTTTGAACGTGCCGCGCATGCGCCAAAATTCTTCAAAGCAGGAAAAGGCGAATATGGCGAGGGTGATCAGCATCTAGGCGTTTCTGTGCCCAACCAACGTGGCATAGCCAACAAATTCTGGCAAGCTGTTGACGAAAAAGAATTGGGCATGCTGCTTCTTGATCCCATTCACGAGGTGCGGTTAACCGCCATTTTTATGTTGGTTAAAAAGTTCGAAAAGGCCAAAGAACCAAAGGAAAAAGAACGCTGGGCAAAAGTCTATACAAAGAATCTAAAAGGCGTTAACAACTGGGATCTGGTAGACAGCAGCGCACACCTCATCTTAGGTAAATGGCTGGAAGACAAACCGCGTGATTTGCTCTATGAATTTGCAGAAAGTGATGATTTGTGGAAACAACGCATTGCCATGATTGCCACGATGCACTTCATCCGCCAAAATGATTTTACAGATGCGCTGGCCATTGCAGAAATACTGCTGCACCACGATCATGACCTCATACACAAGGCTGTGGGCTGGATGCTGCGTGAAATTGGCAACCGGGATCAAAACGTTGAAGAGGCTTTCCTGCAGAAGTACTATCAGGAAATGCCGCGAACAGCCCTGCGCTATGCCATAGAGAAATTTCCAGACGACAGACGCAAAGCCTACTTAAATGGATACGTCTGATCATAAGCATTTGATCTGCTTGCATGGTGCTTTGGGTTCTGCAGCGCAATTACAAGCGGCTCTTGAGTCGCTTAAGCCACATGTGCAGCTCCATTTTTTTGACTTTCCCGGGCATGGTACCCGCGCAAATGAGGCATTAACCATTGATGCCTGTGTAGATGCCCTCAAAAGTTTTATCCTGCAAAACAACCTTGCCGGCACCACCCTTTTGGGCTACAGCATGGGGGGCTATGTGGCGCTTCTCTTTGCCAAACGCTACCCGGAACTCTGCGGCCAGATCATTACGCTGGGTACCAAGTTGGCCTGGAACAGCCATTTTGCGGCAGAAGAAATAGAGAAACTAAACCCTGAAATTCTTGCCGAAAAAGTGCCCAACTATGCCGCAGCCCTGGAGCAATGGCATGGCGCAAATTGGAAACAGGTAGTACGTGCCACCGCTGAAATGATGCAGTATTTAGGTGCGAATCCACATTTTAGCGATGATGTCTATCAAACCATCCAACACCCGGTTTTGCTTTGCCTGGCCGATGGTGATACCATGGTAACCCGCGAAGAAACCATTAATGCCGCCTGGATTCTGCCCAATGGGGAGTTTGCAGAAATACCCAATTCAGGGCACCCGGTAGAGAAGGTTGATTTGG
>CAYQDW010000086.1:0-8444 GCA_964416385.1 uncultured Cryomorphaceae bacterium
TCAGCGTTCCTCTGTGTCCAAAACGTTTTAAAAGGATTAGGGATGAAGGATTAAAAACCATTGTGGATTTCATCGCACCGCAATAACTACTTTTGCTAACCCTAAAATTCCCCCTGATGATTACCATCAAACCCTTTAAAGCCATTCGTCCTACCAGAGACAAGGCCTATTTGTTAGCTACGCGTAGTTACGTAAGTTATTCTGATGAAGAGTTAGAAGATAAACTCAACAATAATCCATATACCTTTTTACACGTTATCAACCCAGATTACAATGACAAAATTCAATCTTCTGGCAATGAACGATATGAAAAAGTAAAAACACGCTTTGAAGAGTTTAGGCGATTAGATTACTTTATTGAAGAGGACGAGGCCGCCTATTACATCTATCAACAACAAGCAGAAAATCACGTTTTCACAGGTATTATTGCCGCCACAGCTGTACAGGATTACATTGATGGAAAAATAAAGGTGCATGAAAACACACTTTCAGCGCGCGAAGAAATGTTCACCAATTACCTCCATGCCACTGGCTTTAATGCAGAACCTGTTTTGCTGATGCACCGCCCGATTGCAAGTATTGGCGCGCTTAAAAGTCGTTACATTGCTACTAGAGCAGAATATGAGTTTACGAGTACCGATAAAGTGCTGCACCTCTTATGGCCCGTAACAAACGCCCAAGACATTCAAGAAATTACCGCTGCTTTTAAAACCGTAGATGCCCTATACATTGCAGATGGCCATCACCGTTGTGCCAGCAGTGTACGTTTGGCAGCGCTGCGTGGTGGTGTAGAAAAAGCGCATCATTATTTCATGGCCTACCTCTTGCCAGAAACCACTATACGCATACATGAATTCAACCGCCTGGTAAAAGACCTTAATGGTTTAATGACTGAAGATTTCCTGGAAGCTATAAAAGCTAATTTTTTCATCCATGAAATAGACCAAGAAACATACAGACCAACAAGCCTTCATGAAATTGGAATGTACATAGATCAAAAGTGGTATGCGCTATTTAGCAAACCAGGTAGCTATAACCCAGAAGATGCCGTTGCTGGTTTAGATTGTCAGATTTTGAGCCAAAACCTGCTTGGGCCAATCTTGGGTATCAATGATCTGCGCACAGACAGTCGCATAGATTTCCTGCCCGGAAATACGGGGCCAGAAGGCATTATGAAAGCTGTGAACAGCGGCAAATTCCGTGTGGGCTTTGGACTTTTCCCGGTGAGCATAGAGCAGCTAAAACGCGTAAGTGATGAAGGTTTAGTTATGCCACCAAAAAGCACCTATATTGAGCCAAAACTACGCAGCGGATTGACGATTTATAACCTTGATGAATAATGAGCATTGCACAAAATATTGCACAACTTAAAAGTGACATTCCAGAGGATGTAACATTGATTGCGGTTAGTAAAACTAAACCTGATGCAATAATTATGGAGGCTTACGAAGTTGGCCAGCGTGATTTTGGCGAAAATAAAGTACAGGATATGGCCGCCAAAGCCACAAACCTACCAGCAGACATTCGCTGGCATTTTATCGGGCACGTGCAAACCAACAAGATCAAATACATGGCGCCTTTTGTGCATTTGGTGCATGGCGTAGATCGCGTTAAGGTGCTTAAAGAACTTAACAAGGAGGCCGCCAAGAATAATCGCGTTATTGATTGCCTGCTGCAAGTGCACATCGCCAAAGAAGAAACCAAATTCGGTTTTGATGCGAAAGAGCTTGCCGAAGTTTTCAATCTCAATCCAGAAAAAACCTACCCCAATGTGCGCATTTGCGGGTTAATGGGCATGGCCACTTTCACCGAAAACCTGGAACAGGTACGCAAAGAATTTCGTGGTTTAAAAAACCTCTTTGACGAACTCAAAACAGCCTTCAAACCTCAAACTTCAAACTTCAAACTTTTAAGCATGGGCATGAGTGGCGATTACCATATTGCCATAGAAGAAGGCAGCACAATGGTACGCATTGGCACCGCCATTTTTGGCGAGCGGAATTATTGAGATTTTGGAAACAGGTTATTCACTCCGAGGTGCGCAGAAGAAAAACTGATTCTTTCAAAACTGTGATGAAAATTTTCCAATAAAACACTATAAATGGAATATACCACCGAAATTGTAACAGGTATCACCGCCCTATTCATCATCCTGTTTTACGCAGTAATTACAAAAGGCAATAAAACTGCATTGACATTTCTAAAAGAAGGAAACAAAGAACTCAAGGTTCATAAACTCATGCATTACCTTGGGCTCGCTGCAATCATCTTCGCTTTTACCTTACTCGCAATTCCATTTTTTCTCATTGATGAACAGGGGTTTCTTATTCTTTTAGCAATCATTTCAATTTTGGCCATTGGCATAGGTCTGGCTGGAATGTATTTAGTTGTAGAATATAAAAATGCCCGGGTTATTTATAATGATGAGGAAATTCAAATTGTGAATTACAAGGGGCAACCGAAAACGCTAAAATGGCCGGATATCCAGAAAATTTCGGTTAATAGCTTTACCAACCGCATAATCTTGAAGACAAAGCATGGCAACGTTGGATTTAACCAGTTTATGCCAGGCGTTAATCACTTTCTCAAAGATGCTGAAGCAATTTCAGGAATATCAACCAAAAAGGCATTGATGAAGGTGAATGCATTTGATTTCAACAACAAACATTCGTAAATACTAAAGAAGTGGACGATTGAAATCCGTCCGATGCTTTTTTTGACTGAACCAATACCCGCAGCCTACTCATCATAACTTACATTTGCGGCCGTTTATGTATGCCATTATAGATATAGAAACCACAGGCGGTAAATTTCATGAAGAGCACATCATGGAAATTGCCGTTTTTGTGTTTGACGGCAAACAGATTGTTGACCAATTCATTACATTGGTAAACCCAGAGGCCAAAATCCAGCATTACGTTAGCAAGATCACAGGCATAACAGAGAACATGCTGCGCAGAGCACCCAAGTTCTACGAAATTGCCAAGCGCCTCGTAAAGCTTACTGAAGATTGCGTGTTTGTGGCTCACAACGTAAAGTTTGATTACCGTGTGGTTCAGCTGGAATTTGAGCGCCTGGGGTTTGACTATCACCGCAAAACGCTGGACACCATTACGCTGGCAGAAAAACTCATTCCCGGTTTAAAAAGCTACGGCCTAGAAACAGTGTGCGATGAGTTGGGTATAACCAACACCAATCGTCACCGTGCAGATGGCGATGCCCGCGCAACCGTAGAACTCTTTAAACTTTTGCTGGAAAAAGACAGCGAAAAGATCATCAGCAAACTTGCAACTTCTGTAGAGGAGAGCGAAAAACAAAATCCCTTTAAGGATCTCGTCCGTCCCTTAAAAAATGTTACTGGGGTATATTACATCCACAACGCCCAAGGTAAGGTGATCTACATTGGCATGGGCAGCGACATGAAAAATAGCATTGAGCGCCACTTTTTAGCAACCAATCAACAAGCCATTGAACTGCAACAACAAGCCAATAGCCTAAATATTGAAGAAACTGGCAATGAGTGTATTGCACGGATGAAAGCCTTTGCTGAATTGAGAAGGCTCAACCCCATCTTTAATAAACAAGCATATACTAAGTTTTTACCCTATGGCATTTTTGCTGAGCGCGATGGTAGCAATGCAACTTTTCTGCGTGTTGGCCCGGTAAAAAAGAAAAAAGCCGTGGCCTATTTTAAAGATCAAGACACGGCCTATGACGTATTATTGAAATTGCTGGTTAATTACAAAGCAGATGCTGATATTTTGTTGATGGAAAAAGACGCCCAGTTTTTAGCACCATTCCTTGAGAGATACCGTTACAAGCCAGAACGTAAAAACCTACCGTTTGACGCTTTTAAGAAGGCTATATTGCCCGAAGCCAATTTCATGGCTCTAGGCCCCGGCCGGCATCCTAATGAAAAAAGCCTGATCTGGGTAGAAAACCACATCGTTAAAGGCTATGCCTGGTATGCGTTAGACAGCTTTCTAGAAAACACCGAAATTATTAAGAAACACCTCACCCATCTATCGCCTCACCCCTACCTCAACAGCATGGTGGCGCATTATTTAGAATTGGGAAGTTTGAAGGTTAAAAGTCTTTTCTAAATCACCAGACAAGCAGCACAACTGGTTCAAAAGTGGTGTATATATACGCCAAACTATTTTGCAATGGCAAGACAAAGTATTTCATTGACCGAACCGAACGATCAATGGCTTAAAGAACAAGTGGAAATCCAGGAATACACGAGCAAAAGTGAGTTGGTCAATGACCTCATTAGGCAGGCGAGAAAACAGCCAGCTGAAATTGACTGGCTAAAGCTAAAACTTGAGAAGGCCGAGAAGAGCGGATTTACAAACATGAGTCTGGATGAAATTTTAGCTGAGTCAAAGGCACGACTGAATGGCTGATTACATGCTCAGCGAGCAGGCAAAAGACGATCTCATGCGCATTCATCATTTTGGTGTAAAGAAATTTGGCATGCGGCAAGCGGATGAGTATTTCTATGACTTCTTTACTTACTTTGAACGCATCACGCGAAACCCTTATTCATTTCAATCTATAGAACATATTCGCCCGGGGTATAGGCGTTGTGTTTGTGGGGTAGATAGTATCTACTTCCGATTAACTAGCGGGAAAGTTGAAATAATTGCTACTGTGGGAAGACAAGATTTAGACTAGATAATCTGAAAACATTCTCAAAAGAAATACCCCACGCTAATAATCCACATGTTTTGGCGGGTATCCACATCAATAAGTTGCCCAGCAATTTGAGCACCTTGTGCATAATCGCCAAAGGGGCCTTCATACTTTATTTCAGCCAAAAAACTAAAAACCTTAACGCCTGCACCAATTTGATAGCCCCACGTTGCTTGTTTATAACTGGCATTAAAAATATCGCTTGGCGAATCAAGGTTGATACTTGCCACGGGACCCGCAAAAATTGCCGCTGGACCCAATTTAACACCCACAGGTATGGGTACATCTAAGCGCTGCATTACATAAGTACCCTGTTGGTCGTTACCTGCCGACTTAAAACTAAAATCGGTAGTAGTGCGTGTATAAATGAATTCTGGCTGGGCGTAAAGTACCAGCAAATTAATACGCAACATCGCGCCAACATGAAAACCGCTGCCATCTGCAGTAGTTATATCTGAAATTTGGCCGTGACCATCAAATTTTAAGTCGGGTACATTTATACCACCCTTAACACCCAAATTGAGGAGCTGAGCGGAGGATTGCAAAACGAAAACCAATAACGAAAGTGTGAAAAGTGTTCTCATATCGATGTTAAATAGGTATTTACGTTAGTTAAAATTCGATTATGTATATCGGTGATATCTGCTGGCACAAAGGGCCTACCTGTTATACTTTCAAAGAGTTGTATGTACCGCGAAGAAACAGCATCTACAAACGCATCCGTCATTTGGGGCACAACCTGACCTTCTTTACCCTGAAAGCCATTTTCAATTAACCATTGGCGCACAAATTCTTTGCTAAGTTGCTTTTGTTTTTCACCGCGTTTTTGGCGCTCATGATAGCCATCTGCATAAAAATAACGGCTGCTATCTGGGGTATGAATTTCATCTATCAGTACAATGGTGCCATCATCCAGTTTGCCGAACTCATACTTGGTATCAACCAAAATGAGTCCTTGTTTGGCGGCCATTTCGCTACCGCGGGCAAACAACTTGCGGGTGTAATCTTCTAGGGCGATATAATCGGCTTCATCAACAATATGCTGATTTAAAATTTCCTCACGGCTAATATCTTGATCATGTAAGCCTTGGTCTGCCTTTGTTGTTGGGGTGATAATGGGTTGCGGAAATTTATCATTCTCCTTCATGCCTTCGGGCATGGGCACACCGCATAACACGCGCTTGCCCGCAGCATATTCTCGAGCTGCATGTCCGCTAAGGTAACCACGGATCACCATCTCTACCTTGAAAGGTGTGGCGCGTTTGCCAATGGTAACCACTGGATCAGGGCTGGCGAGTTTCCAATTCGCAACAATATCGGCCGTGGCATCCAAAAAGTGTTCAGCAATCTGGTTAAGAACCTGTCCTTTATAGGGAATGCCCTTTGGCAGCACTACATCAAACGCAGAGATGCGATCGCTGGCAATCATTACCAGCAGGTCTTGGCCAATGCTATACACCTCGCGCACTTTGCCATGATAAACACCCGTTTGGCCAGGAAAATTAAATTCAGTTTTGGTCAATGCTTTCATCAGCGGTTCTCTTCTTTGTCGTAAGCACGAATAATATCCTTTACCAATTTATGGCGGATAACATCCTTTTCATCCAATTCTACCACGGCAATGCCCTGCACGCCTTTTAGTATGCGCAGCGCTTCTGCTAAACCAGACTTCTGGTTTTTTGGCAGGTCTACTTGAGTGGCATCCCCGGTAATAATAAACTTGGCACTTTGCCCCATACGCGTGAGGAACATCTTCATTTGCGAATGCGTTGTATTCTGCGCCTCATCCAAAATTACATAGGCATTGTCAAGTGTACGGCCGCGCATGAAGGCAAGCGGGGCGATTTCTATAACGCGCGTTTCTAGGTAGTAGGTCAACTTTTCATAAGGGATCATATCCCGCAGTGCATCATATAGCGGCTGCAAATAAGGGTCAAGTTTCTCTTTAAGATCACCAGGCAAAAAACCCAAGTTCTCTCCTGCCTCTACCGCTGGCCGTGTTAGTACAATGCGTCTCACCTCTTTATTTTTAAGCGCACGCACAGCAAGCGCAACACCTGTATACGTTTTACCAGTACCAGCAGGGCCGATGGCAAAAACCATATCATTTTCATCAGCCTCTTTAACCATGCGTTTCTGGTTAATGGTGCGTGCTTTTACCATGTTACCACTTGTGCCGTGTACCAACACATCGTCATGGTCACGTACTGCACGGTAGCCAGCAGCATCTCGGCTGCCAATTATACGCTCAAGCTGATTCTCTGTAATGGTATTGTATTTATGGATGTGCTCCAGAATGAGCTGCATCTTCTCTTCAAACTTGGCTATTTCATCAGCATCGCCATGCACCTTAACATTATGCCCACGCGCAACAATCTTAAGCTTTGGAAAATGGCTCTTTATCAGGTTAATGTATCGGTTGTTAGTGCCGTAAACCACTTGCGGATCGGCATCTTCTATGTGTAGAACTTTCTCTATCAACAGGACTAATGCATTAGAATTAAGGTAATTGAAATCATTACTTTTGACCACAAAGTAAAGCTTTTAACTCCATAAAAACGTATTTCAGCATTGGCCGATGGCAGTACTCACACTCACATCAGATTATGGCTTAAAAGATCATTATGTGGCCGCGTTGAAGGGTGCAATTTACCGGGAATTACCAGACCCCAACATTGTAGACATCACCCATCAGATCCAGGCGTTTAACATTACAGAGGCTGCATTTATGGTGCGCAGTGCCTGGCATCATTTTCCGGCCGGCAGTGTACATCTTATTTTAGTTAATGAGGAAGCCCAGCCCAACAATCCTCACTTAGTGATGCAGCAAAACGATCATTATTTTATTGCAGCAGACAATGGCGTACTCGGCATGATTAACCCAGAAAAAAAGCCAGACAAACTAATAGCAATAGACTTTAGAAATAGTCCAGACTTAAAAACCGCTAAAGACATTTTTACCCGAGCCGCAGCACATATTTTGCGTGGCGGCAGCATTGATTTATTGGGACGGCTGGTACATGACATGAAAATAGCCGTGGTGCCAAAGCCCATTAAGCGCGATAATGATACGCATCTAATCGGCAGCGTGATCTACATAGACCGGTTTGGCAATTTGGTAACCAATCTGCATCAACGCGAAGTAACCGAGGTGGGCAAAGGACGAAGGCTGCGCATAAATCTGCCGCGCGGCAGAAAAGTGGATAAGATTCTGGGCCACTACTACGAAGAAAAAACAGACGGTAACCTCATCGCCATATTTAATGCCTCCGGATTGCTGGAAATTGCCCTCTTTAGAACCAGCACAGACACTTTTGGCGGGGCAACAGACCTGCTGGGCATGCGTTTGGGAGACCAGGTAGATATTGAGTTTTTGTAGTTTCAATCAAATTCGCTTTAATATCGCTTTCAGAGCAACCTACCTGAACCAGGAATAACTTATACCCACAAATCCAAAATAGGAGAAAGAGGCCAGCTCTTTACTAAGCGTATGGGTATACCCCAAGGGTAAATAAACAGAAATTGCTTTTCGCAGTTTGCTGTCGACATAAATGCAAACACCAATATTTAAATTAGCCGTAATCATTAAGTAATTATTTGCGCCTATTGGTTCTGATCGAACACCTTTGTCAGTAAATGAATTACTGTATTGATGATGCTGATAAACACCATAAGAAACAATTAATTCAGGCTCAAGAAACGGCCTTAATCTATTTTTTATCCGTTTATCAAATAAAAATTCTTTTCGG
>CAYQDW010000087.1:0-8411 GCA_964416385.1 uncultured Cryomorphaceae bacterium
AGAAAGAGGAGTTGGAACATCCGGAGAAATACGGCCTCAACTACCAAATGCAGGAAGAAGGGTTTTACACACGTGATGGATATAAGAAGATGCGCAGTATGATGACACAAGAGATGAATAAGAACCACAAAATCTAAGTGAGTCTTGAATCAATTACCAACCATTACTCTACAAAAAGATTTGGAACAGAGAATTTCTGTACAAATAATAAAGTATAGCCGAGCTTTGCAATAACATTGAAAAACGAAATGTTAGTTCGTACATATGATAAAAATGAACGAAAACGATATTGAGCAATTAGCCATTGAGGAGCTACAAGCCTTGGGTTACCATTATGTCTATGGCGCTGATATCGCTCCGGATGGTGAGTTTCCTGAACGAGAATCGTTTTCTGATGTCATCCTCAAAGATCGCTTGCGCAAAGCCATAGCCAGGAACAATCCCGGCATTCCTGTGCATGCCCAAGAAGATGCGTTGCGGCAAGTTTTGCGCATTCATTCACCGGAACTGCTTACCAATAACGAAGCGTTTCATCGCTTGCTAACAGAAGGCGTACCAGTATCCTATCAAAAAGGTTCTGATACGCGCGGTGATTTGGTATGGCTGATTGATTTTAATCAACCAGAAAAAAATGAGTTTCTGGTGGTGAACCAATTCACCATTGTAGAAAACAACACCAAAAAACGGCCTGATGTTATTCTGTTTGTGAATGGTTTGCCATTGGTAGTGATGGAACTCAAAAATGCCGTAAGCGAGCAGGCTACCATACGCAACGCATACAAACAGCTGGAAACCTACAAAGCCACCATTCCAAGCTTATTTACTTTTAACGCACTGTGTGTAATTAGCGATGGATTAGAGGCAAAGTCGGGGTCCATCTCGGCTGGCTATTCACGCTACATGAGCTGGAAAACTGTAGACGGTAAACAAACCGCTTCCCATTTAGATAATGCATTAGAAACGCTTATACGAGGACAATTAAGCAAAAAAGTGCTGCTTGACCTTATCAATCACTTTACCGTTTTTGAAAAAAGCCGAAAAGAAGATTTGAATACGGGTATAGTAACCGTGCAAACGGTGAAGAAGATTGCAGCCTATCATCAATACTATGCGGTAAACAAGGCGGTTGAGAGTACCCTGGTGGCATCTTCTGCAGAAGGTGACCGCAAGGGTGGCGTGGTTTGGCATACCCAAGGTTCAGGTAAGTCGCTTTCCATGGTATTCTATGCTGGTAAGATTGTAAAGGCATTAGATAACCCAACCATTTTAGTTATCACCGACCGCAATGATTTGGACGATCAGCTCTTTGATACGTTTGCTTCATCCACACAGTTACTTCGCCAAACGCCAATACAAGCCAATGATAGGCAGCATTTAAAGACTTTGCTTAAGGTAGCATCTGGTGGCGTAGTGTTTACCACCATACAAAAGTTTCAACCCGATGAGGGTAATGTCTATGAAACCCTAACAGCGCGTAAAAATGTCGTTGTAATTGCCGATGAGGCGCATCGCACACAATATGGTTTTCAGGCAAAAACCGTTGATGACCGCGATGAAGAGGGCAACGTGATTGGTAAGAAGGTAGTATATGGATTTGCGAAGTACATGCGTGATGCGCTTCCTCATGCAACTTATCTCGGTTTTACCGGCACACCTATTGAAAGCACTGACGTAAATACCCCAGCAGTATTTGGTAATTACGTAGACGTGTATGATATCGCTCAGGCGGTGGAGGATGGTGCTACCGTGCGCATTTATTATGAAAGTCGTTTGGCCAAGATCAATCTGAGTGAAGAAGGCAGGCGACTGGTTAAAGAGTTAGATGAAGAGCTAAAGCAAGAAGACCTTACCGAAACACAAAAAGCCAAGGCAAAATGGACGCAGCTTGAAGCTTTGGTGGGTAGCGAACACCGCATCAAGAATGTTGCTGCAGATATTGTAAGCCACTTTGAAGCCCGTCAGGAAGTGTTTGAAGGCAAGGCCATGGTGGTGGCTATGTCGCGTAGAATAGCCGTTGAACTTTATAACGCGATTATCCAATTACGCCCAGACTGGCACAGTGACGATCTGTCAAAAGGCATTATTAAAGTCGTGATGACAGCATCGTCAGCCGATGGCCCGGCAATGGAAAAGCACCACACCACCAAAGAACAGCGCAGGGCATTGGCCGATCGTATGAAAAACCCTGATGATGAATTGAAGCTGGTGATTGTGCGGGATATGTGGCTTACCGGCTTTGATGCACCTTCTATGCACACGTTGTACATAGACAAGCCTATGCAAGGCCATAACCTTATGCAGGCCATAGCGAGGGTAAACCGGGTATATAAAGACAAACCTGGCGGGTTGGTAGTTGATTACTTGGGTATTGCGTCTGATTTGAAAAAAGCCCTTTCATTTTATTCTGATAGTGGCGGTAAGGGCGACCCAACAGAATTGCAAGAGCAAGCCGTTGCATTGATGTTGGAGAAGTTAGAAGTGGTTTCCCAAATGTTTTTAGAAAAGCCAGCGCATGGCCACTCTAAAGAATATGAAGACATGGTAAACGACCCGTCTGTTCCTTATCTAGGCAAAGACAAAGGGCTGTTATATGAAGAATACTTTATAGCTGATACACGCACCAAACTGAACATCATTCTAGCAGCGGAAGAACATATTCTAAGCATTGATGATGGTAAGAAACGTTTTGTGCGTGAAGTAACAGCTTTATCTAAAGCATTTGCCATTGCCATACCGCATGAGCAAGCGATGGATGTGAAGGATGAAGTGGCCTTTTTCCAGGCCGTGAAAGCACGTTTGGCCAAATTCGATGTAACCGAAGGGGGAAGGAGTGATGAAGAGATAGAATCGGCCATCAGGCAGGTCATTGATCAGGCATTGGTTTCAGATAAAGTGGTGGACGTATTTGATGCAGCTGGAATCAAGAAACCGGATATATCTATTCTGTCGGAGGATTTCCTGATGGAGATTCGGGATATGCAGCACAAGAACATTGCACTAGAAACGTTGAAGAAGTTGCTTAATGATGAGATAAAAGCCCGAAGCAAGACAAACTTGGTGCAGAGTAAAACGCTCATGGAGATGCTTGAAAACTCTATTAAGCGCTATCAAAATAAGGTTCTGACTGCAGCTGAGGTTATTCAAGAATTAATTGACCTAGCCGGTGATATCAAGAAAGCAGATAAGCGGGGCGAAGAGATGAACCTTTCTGATTTTGAATTAGCCTTTTATGATGCAGTAGCAAACAATGAAAGTGCAAGAGAACTTCTGGGCAATGATACGTTGAGAGAACTGGCAGTTTATCTTGTAGAAACGGTAAAAAATAATGCTACCATTGATTGGACCATTAAAGAGAGTGTACGCGCAAAGTTGAAGGTCATGGTAAAGCGTGCGCTTAGGAAGTTTGGATATCCACCAGATCTACAAAAATTGGCCACGGATACAGTTTTGAAGCAAGCGGAGTTATTGGCGGATTATATACAGTAATTGTTTTGCACATCGTGCATTCATCAATAGTTATATTAAACCCGCTTAAACCCCAATTTACGCAGCGCGGTATGTCTTCTATTACCCAGCCTTAAAGTCTGCTGCCTAATGCTGCTTAATCCTTTTTAGTATTTCGCGACAAACACCGCAGATCATAAAGTGTGTATGCTTTGTTTTATTGTATCATATATCATGCGTTAATCTTTTATTATAGACTTAATGAATGATATATAATTCAGATTGATAAATTTAATGATGTGTTTTTAGAAGTGTGATGTATATTTGTATGATAAATTACGCGTTAAGTGTAAAAACAGCATACAATGAATGATAAAGCATACACTAACTGGGCGGTGCTTAGTGACGAAGCGCTGGTTAAAACCATTGGTAATTTTATTAAGCATCATCGGCTTCAACAAAATAGAACCCAAGATGATGTGGCTCAAGCTGCTGGCATTAGTCGTTCTACGTTAAGTCTGTTAGAACGGGGAGAAACCGTAACAATACGGACATTAATACAGGTTTTGCGGGTATTGGATTTGCTGTACATCATGAATCAATTTGAAGTAAAAAAACAAATCAGCCCAATACAGGCGGCTAAACTTGAAAAGGAGAAACGCCAGCGCGCAAGCGGCAGTAGTAACAAGCATTTGACAACTACGGATTGGTAATGATTAAGACAGCAACAGTAAAAATTTGGGATGAAACCGTTGGCGCTGTGTTGTGGGATGAAACAACGGGAATCGCTAGTTTTGAATATGAATCTTCCTTTGTTAATAAAGGCTGGATGCTTTCGCCCTTAATAATGCCCAATCAGGCCGGGCGTGTGTTTTCATTTCCAGATTTAAAAGACACAAAGACTTTTTCCGGGCTGCCCGGATTGGTAGCAGATTCACTTCCCGATGATTATGGAAACCAAATGATTGATAATTGGCTCGCCACACATGGGCGCGCCCCGGGTTCAATGAATCCGGTAGAAAAGCTCTGTTTTATTGGCTCAAGAGGTATGGGGGCGTTAGAATATGAGTTGCCAATTTTAAAACCATCAAAGTCCACGTTTAAAGTTGAGGTGGATAGTTTGTTTAAGGCCGCACAAGAAATCTTGGCAAAAAGGGAAGACTTTGAGACAAATCTTAGCAAGGATGATGAAAAGGCGGTCAATGACATTATTAAGATAAGTACGTCTGCTGGGGGTATGCGTGCAAAGGCCATCATTGCTTACAATGATAAAACAGGCGAAGTACGTTCTGGGCAGACAAAAGCGCCAAAAGGATTTGAGCATTGGCTTATTAAATTAGATGGTGCTAACGAGAAATCAATTGGCGAGCCAAAAGGGTGGGGGCGTGTTGAGTATGCCTATTACAAAATGGCCAAAGATTGCGGTATTAACATGACCGCAAGCCAGTTGTTTGAAGAAAACGGTAGAGCCCATTTCATGACCAAGCGCTTTGATCGTGAAGATGGTGATATAAAGCATCACGTACAAACGCTTTGCGCTATGCAGCATTGGGATTATAATCAGGTTGGGGTGTTTAGCTATGAGCAGCTCTTTCAAACCATGCGCCAGTTGGGTTTAACTTACCCTGAAGCAGAAGAAATGTTTAGACGAATGACGTTTAATGTTTTGGCATTGAATAGAGACGACCATACGAAGAATTTCGCTTTTATGCTAAAGCAAGGAGGCAAATGGCAATTGGCACCAGCCTATGATGTTTGCCACGCATTTGTAAAAAAACACCAATGGCTAAATGATCATGCGCTTACTATTAACGGAAAACGTGAAGGATTTGTAAAAGCTGATTTAATGAAAATAGCGGCTTCTATGAATATCAAAAAGGCAGAAGGCATTATAGAAAACATAGTCTCTGTAGTTGGTAGTTGGCAATCTTATGCAGAAGAAGCCAGGGTGCCAATAAAATTGCAAGATCAAATTACAATTAACCTAAACGAAAACTTAAAGCCATGGCAATAGCACGTTTTTGATCCTCATCAAAACAATGAAGTGAGCTTCGCAAGCTAAGAATGTCTTGTTTTTTGTGGTCAATACTGCACCCAAATGCGATGCTAGCCCGAAACCACCCATTTATGTAGAATTACACAAAAACCAAGCTCAGGGCGCTCAATTTTGGATGGTTTTAAATGAGCAGCAGTAGTTCTTACCACGTTTTTAAACGTTTTGAAGATGATGGTAAGAAAGGCATGGAAAACGTTTTCTGCGATTAACTCCTTTAACCTTTTATTTGTTGTTGTTTGCGTTTCTAGCTCCGCTACTCACGTGCATAAAGACTTTCAATGTAAGATGTGAACTTGAAAGTTAATTGGCTATTGGTGATTTTTTCTCCCCCCAAAAAAACAAGCCGGCCACCGCGTTGGTTAGGTAAAACGCAGGTGGCCGGTTGCACGGGTTGATAGGTTTAAAGTCCTATTTCATCGTCAAAGCACTTAAACTTTTGAGACAAGTAGGGTCAAAAATTTTTTAGATTGAACATTTTGACCTTATTTGGCTGAAAAATCTGATGTGTTTAATCAAAATCGAATATATCGTGTATTTCAGCTGATCAATTATTTAAGGTCTAAACCTGCAAAAACATCAAAAGCATTGGCAGCTCTTTTAGAGATTTCTGAACGTTCTGTATATCGGTACCTAGATTTGCTCATGCAGTTGGGTTTTGAAATTAAAAAATCTGAAGTAGGCCGTTTTTACATTGAATCTGATACACAAGATCAAATTCCCTTTACACCCCAAGAAGTAGATTATTTAACCAAGCTCATTCAAACAGTGGGCAAACAAAGCGCATTGTCTCAAGCGGTACTTCAAAAAATAGGCAAGCATACACCGCACCAAGTTGCAGCGCGAAATAGTTATGATGCTAACATAGGACGTATCATAGACCAACTATCGCGCGCCATTCAAAGCAAGAAACAAGTGGTGCTTGTCAAATATTTCTCCGCCCGTAGTGAAACCATTTCTGACCGTTTGGTAGAACCGATGCAGTTTACTGATAACTATGAGGCGATATCGGCCTTTGAGGTGGCTACGCAACAAAATAAGTATTTCAATATTGAGCGCATATCAGAAGTAACACTTCTAGAAACGGCCATGCGTTTTGAATCTCAGCATGAATTTTACAAGCCTGACATTTTCGGATTTCAGGGAAAAGAAATGGATAAGGAGGTTGTAGTTGAAATGTCGCTTCGCGCGAGTCTGCTGCTCAAAGAGGAATATCCCATGTCTAGACCCTTTATAAAGCAGCTGCCTGGGGGTAATCGGTATATTTTCAATGCAAAAGTACAGGCTTATGAAGGCCCTGCACGATTTGTAAAAGGCTTTGGCGATGAAGTAAAAGTGTTGGGTTCTCCCGGCTTTTTAGCCCATTTATCAAAAGAATCACATAACCGAGATTGATAGAAAGTTATTTAAGTCTTCCACAAAAAAAGCCCAGATCAATTAGTCTGGGCTTCCTTGTTTTGTACGGAGTTGGTTGAATTAACGCTTTTCCAATACGTCTTTACGAATGTCTTGTGCCATGTTCTTAAGATCTTGCATTCCTTTACGAATACGAGTTCCGGCAGCTTTGTTTCCTTTGTCGTAGAATTTCTGGAAATCACCTTCCATACTAGCAACTAGTTCTGATAGTTTGTTGTAATGAGACATAATGTATAAGGTTTAAACGATTATGCCACCGAAACTACTATTTAATGCTAAAAAATGAACGTTTAGTCATAAAAAAATTAACAAACTTGTTCACATGAAAAGACAACACCTCTTATTTGCGTTGATAAGTCTCACCGTAATTGCAGCCGTTTTCTGGTATAACTCTATGAAAAACAAGGAATTAATTAAAAATCACTTGGGTCAAGGTAAGCCTGTTTTGATGAAGTTATTTGCTGGAAAAACCACCCAGAGTTTTCGTGGAATTGACGCTATTAACGACTCTATAGTGTGGGTAAGTGGTAATTTAGGCACCTTCGGCAAGTCTTTAAACGGCGGAGAGCACTGGGTATTTGGTAAAATCTCGGGTGCAGATAGCGTTGATTTTAGAGATATTCATCTTGTAAATGAACAAACAGCGGTTGTATTAGGCGTTGGCAATCCCACAGCACTTTATAAAACAACAAATGGCGGAAATACATGGCACTTGGTATATTATACAGAAGATGAGCGCCAATTTTTTAATGCCTTTGATTTTTGGGCGGATGGAACAGGTATTGCTTTTGGTGATCCGATAAACAATCGCCTTGCGCTCTTAAAAACCAATGATTTTGGTGAAACTTGGGTTTTAGATACCACCTCAGGTCCACAAACGGTACCGGGCGAAGCTGGCTTTGCGGCAAGCGGAAGTAGCCTACGTTGTTATGGAGATAGTACTATATATATTGTATCTGGTGGTGCACGCTGCCAACTTTATGTTTCTGATAATCGCGGGGCGCAGTGGCGAAGCATAGCCTTGCCAATGGTTCAAGGTAACCCTTCTCAGGGCGGCTTTAGCTTGGTTGTACACGATAACGGTGTATCCGTTGTGGGTGGCGATTACATAAACAATGAAGATACAACGGCTACGATAGTTACGGTAACCAATAATAATGAGATGCGTTTAGGTAAGGGGTTGCCTTATCAAAGTACAGTGTGCGCAACACCTTCTGGGGCGTTGTTAAGTTTCGGTACAATGGGTGGTTACATATCTACCGATGGCGGTATGCACTGGCAACAATTTTCTGAAGATGCTATGCATGCACTTACAGTTTCAAAAAATGGCCAAAACATCTTTGCTACTGGTCCGCAGGGCCGCATAGGGCGGGTGGTTTTTAATGTGGATCAATAAGAAGATCTCAATTTATGTTTATGCTACTTATTAAATATGTCAAATTAAAAAAGCTGCCACACCAAGAAACGTGGCAGCTTTTTAATTTTGGTGCGGATTGTT
>CAYQDW010000088.1:0-7671 GCA_964416385.1 uncultured Cryomorphaceae bacterium
ATCATGGCTTAAATATCTTTACCTAAAGGCGAAAACAATACTTTTGAGATTATGAAAATTGCCTTCACCACAAAATTAGAAAGTAAACACCAACAGGAAGAAGCCTTTTTGGCACTTAGTCCTCATGAGCGCTTTTTAAACTTTATTGCACTTAGTAAGGCCATTAAGAAACTATACCCCAGCCAAGAGGAAACGGATAATGACAATTTTGTGATTGATCTATCCGGAAAGAAAAGCGATGCTTAACTGGGACGAAGAAATAAAACAGTTTGTTGCCTGTTGTGCCCAGCACAAAGTAAAAATGCTTTTAGTGGGTGGCGGAGCTGTTAATTTTCACGGCTACCAACGCCATTCTGCCGATATAGACTTTTGGATTGATACGCGAGAAGAGAACTTGATCCGACTCTTAAAAGTATTTCATGATCTCGGCTTCGAAATAGATTCCTTTCCAAATGATGTGGCACTCCAACATAAAAATATCAGCGTTAAGTTTTCTCCGGCTTCACTATCAGTTGAATTGATCACAAAATTTAATCCCAATAAATCGTTTGATGAAGCTTATGAAACCTCTATTCCGGTTGAATTGAACCAACAGCCGCTCATAAAATACCGTGTACTGAGTTTAGAGGATTTAATCACCAGTAAGATCAAAGCCGGCCGGCCCAAGGATTTATTAGATATTCAGGAGTTAAAACGGATTAACGAAAAGACCTAAAGCCCCATCCGCTTTGCTGCAATATTACTAGCCACCGTTACAAAAACCACAATGGTTATGCTGCTCAAGGGCATGAGAATGGCGCTCACCACAGGACTTAATAAACCCGCTGCCGCAAAACTCAACCCCACAATATTGTAGGCAAAACTCAATATAAAACTGGCAATTATGATGCGCTTGGCCTTTTTGGAAAATGCTAGAAATGTATCTAATCGGGCTAATTCACGGGCATCTAAAATGGCGTCACAAGCGGGAGAAAAAGTGTTCACATCTTCACTCAAACTAATCCCAACATCACTTTGGCGCAGGGCACCGGCATCATTTAGCCCATCACCAACCATCAGTACCCGCTGACCATTATGTTGAAGTTGCTTGATCAGGGCAAGTTTATCATCGGGTTTTTGGTTGAAGTACAACATTGCATCCGCACCAAAAACTGGTTGCAACACATCTTTTTCGCCCGGGCTATCGCCACTAAGCAATGATTGACCAAAGTGCGCTTGCAACCGTTTTATCAATTCAAAAACACCCTTACGGTATTCATTCTGCACTAGAAAATACCCTAGGAAAACGTCATTTTTTGAAATATAAACGCGTGTTTGGTTGAGCACATTTTCGGCCTTTGCAGCATGCGCCCAATGCGCAGAACCCAATCGGTAGATATCCGCCCCCACTTTAGCTTCAGAACCCTTTCCTGCCACCTCTCGGTAATTATGCAGAATCACGGCATCGGCATCTAGAAAATTATAGAGCATACGGCTTAACGGGTGATTGCTTTGGCGCGCCAGCGATTTTATTGCCGTGGTATCATCAACTGATAGCGATTTGCCCTGATATTGGAGTCTGGTGCCATGGCTTGCTGTGAGCGTACCGGTTTTGTCCCAAACCAATTGCTTTACCTCAGCCATGCGTTCAACGGCAACGGCATCTTTAACAAAGAATTTATTTCGGCCAAAAATGCGCAGCACATTGCCGTGGGTAAACGGTGCAGAAAGCGCCAATGCACACGGGCAAGCCACAATGAGGATAGCAGTAAAAACCGTAACGGCTTTACCCGGATCTACCATCCACCACCAAATAGCAGCACCTGTGGCGATAACCATAATTGCCAGTGTAAAATGCTTGCTTATACGGTCTGTAAGGCTTTTAAAATCCACCCGCTCCCCTTTGGTAAAAACTTCGTTATTCCACAATTGTGTAAGATAGCTCTGTTCAACAGGCTTAATGACTTCCAATTCTATGGCCTCTCCCATTTGCTTGCCACCGGCATAAATACGGTCGCCACTTTGCTTTTTTACTGGTGTAGCTTCACCGGTCACAAAGCTGTTATCAATCAATGCATCACCTTTCAACAACACACAATCTGCCGGAATCAATTCTTCATTGCGGATAAGAATGCGATGACCCGCCTTGAGGTCATTAACGGGAATATTTTCCTCGGCATCACCCAACTTGGTTACCGCTACGGGGAAATAACTTTTATAGTCACGATCAAAACTGAGGCTCTCATACGTTTTGCGCTGAAAGAACTTGCCTAGCAATAGAAAAAACACCAAACCGGTAAGGGAGTCAAAATAGCCCGGGCCGCTTTGCGTAATTACATCATAGGCACTACGAATAAAGAGCACCGTAATGCCCAAGGCAATAGGCACATCAATATTCATATACCGGTGCTTTAGCCCTTTGTATGCAGAAATAAAATATTCATTAGCTGAGTAAACCACCACAGGCACTGAAAGCCCCAGCATCAACCACCTAAAAAAAGGCAAAAAAGTTTGCAGCGTGGGGTCTTCATAATCAAAGTACTCTGGCAACGCCATAATCATAATGTTGCCAAAGGCAAAAGCGGCAACGCCAAATTTATAGAGCAGGCTACGGTCTTTGGTATCCTTTTTCTTTTGCGTGTCTTCTAGGCTAATCAGAGGTTCATAACCTATGGCAGAAAGTATCTCTGCCACTTCGCGCAGGCTTATCACATCATCTTTAAAGGTAACCCGCGCACTGCGTTTGGGGAAGTTTACAACCACACTAATGATGCCTTTTTTTAACTTACCTAAATTCTCCAGCAACCAAATACAACTGCTGCAATGGATGGCTGGCAAATACAGTCGTATTACAGATACACCGTCATCACTAAAATCTAATAATGGCTGCCTTATTTCAGGATTATCAAGAAAAGCGAAGTCTTTTTGCCTTTTGTTTTTTCGTGTTTGTCCTGGGGCCAAGTTCAGTTCATAGTACTGCTCCATGCTGTTGGCGCTCAAAATTTCATAGACCGTTTTGCAGCCCGCGCAACAAAAAACTTTGTCGTCAAGCCTAATGGTATCATTGGTGCAGGCAGCACCGCAATGGTAGCACGAATGTTGGTTTGGCTCATTTGGCATGGCCCACAAAAGTGGTTAAGGGCATACGTCAGTACTATGACAATTATCACAGAATGCTTGGCATATGAAACAAAATACTGTACGTTTGATAAACCTTATTCGCCAAAAATAATTTCGCACGCAATATGAAAGAAGGAGCGCCTATAAGCTGTGAATTCTGTGGCCTTAAAGACCACTCAGCTTTTAAAGACCTAGATGCTAGCGAACTCCATGAAGTTAGCCACGTAAAAACATGTGTATACTTTAAAAAAGGCCAAGTGTTGATGCACGAAGGCAGCCGGCCAAACGGGGTGTATTGCATCCATAAAGGCAAGGCAAAACTCTCACGTTTAGGCACTGAGGGTAAAGAACAAATCATCCGTTTTGCCAAAAGTGGCGACCTTATGGGTTACCGTTCTCTGCTTAGTGGTGAAAATTTATCTGCAACCATTACCGCATTAGATGATACCCATGCGTGCTTTATCCCTAAATCTGAAATGTTCAAGCTCATAGAAACCAACCCGCGTTTTTCTTTGAACATGATGAAACTAACCTGCCATGAACTGGGTGAGGCCGGCAAACTCATTACCAATCTGGCGCAAAAAACCGTACGCGAACGCTTGGCAGAAGTATTGCTCATCATCCACCGCACCTTTGGCGAAGATGACGAGGGATTCTTAGACGTAAGCCTTACGCGCGAAGAAATTGCTAATATGGTTGGTACTGCAACAGAAAGCGTGATTCGTTTACTCTCTGAATTCAAAGATGATGAATACATTACGGTAAAAGGCCGGAAAATTGCAATTAACGATCGTGCCTCTTTGGTGCGCATTGGCAACGTTTACGATTAACACCCCCATTCTTAACAAATATTTAGGAACAAATCAGGCTCGTTTTAGGGCCTGTTTCTGTTTTAGCCTATTGATGATAGCTTAATCATCCGTAAACTTGCAAACCTTATTCGAAAAAAAAATAAAAATTCTACTATGAGGAGATTAACATCTGCCGTGCTATTAACGGCCATGTTTTTATCACTTACGGCCACGGCCCATGAGGGCATGTGGCTGCCTATGTTGCTCAACCGCAACTATAAAGACATGAAAAAAGCCGGCTTAAAACTTAAGCCTGAAGACATCTACAACGTAAATAAATCGAGCATCAAAGATGCCATTGTGTCTCTTGGTGGATTCTGTACCGCAGAGATCATCTCGGCAGAAGGCTTAATGCTTACCAACCACCACTGCGGTTATGATGCCATTCGCAGCCACAGCACGGTAGAACACGACTACCTTACAGATGGTTTTTGGGCCATGAGTCGTGACCAGGAATTGCCAAACCCTGGCCTAACAGCCTCTATTTTGGTGCGCATGGAAGATGTAACCGACCAAATCTACCAGCAACTAAGCGGTGATATGACCGAAGCCCAGCGCCAGCAAAAGGCGGCTGAACTTGGCAAAGCCCTTGCTGATTCTGCCACAAAAGGCACAGAATACAATGCCTATGTGCGCGACTTCTTTAATGGTAATGAATACTATTTGTTTGTTTTTGTTACCTATAAAGACGTACGTTTAGTAGGCGCCCCACCAAGCAGCATTGGCAAGTATGGTGGCGATACCGACAACTGGATGTGGCCACGTCATACTGGAGACTTTAGTATGTTCCGCATATATACTGCACCAGACGGCAAACCTGCTGACTACAGCGAAGAGAATGTACCGCTAAAACCTAAACACCACTTACCCATCAGCATCAAAGGTGTTGAAGAAGACGATTTTACAATGGTTATGGGCTTTCCTGGAAGCACAGACCGCTACCTGAGCAGCTGGGGCGTGCAGCAGCAGATAGACCTTTATGGCCCAGCCGTGGTAAATGTGCGTGATGCCAAACTTAAAGTGATGAAAAAGCACATGAATGCCGATGATGCAGTGCGCATAAAACTGGCCAGCAATTACGCAAGCACCGCCAACTACTGGAAGTATTATATCGGCCAAACAGAGCAATTACAACGCAATAAGGTTTACGATAAAAAATTGGCGCTAGAAAAAGCGTTTACAGAATGGGTAAATGCCGATGCAAGTCGCAAAGAGAAATATGGCAATAGCTTGGCGTTGCTTGCCGCGGCTTATGAAGCTTATGAGCCCATGGTTGTTGGCGATGTATACATCCGCGAAGCCGGACTATTAGGCCCAGATGTTGTTTTATATGCATACCGCATTGGCCGACTATTAGGCGGCTTAGAAAAAGACCCTGAAGGTGTTGTTGCACGCGTTAAAGACATGACACGTAGCCACTACCAAGAATATGATGCTGCTACAGACCAAGAACTTGCAGAAGTACTTTGGGCCATGTACATGACTGACATTCCACAAGACCAGCAGCCAGCTTTTATGGCCTATGTGCGCGATTCTTTAAGTGGCAACATGAAGCAATTTGTAGCTGATATTTACAACAATAGCATGTTTACAGACAGCACACGCCTGTATGCCTATATGGAAAGTCCAAATGATTCTATCCTTAAGGCAGACCCTGCAAACCGTGCCGCTACTGATTTCATCACCATGTATTTCGGTCGTCAACAAGGCATGGGCGATATCAGTGAGAAGATGGATCGCGGGTACCGCACCTTTGTAGCGGGCCAGATGGAAATGATGCCAGATAAGATTTTCTATCCTGATGCCAACTCTACCCCACGCGTAACATATGGTACGGTAGGTGAATACTCACCACAAGATGCCGTTGAGTACGAAGAGTACACCACCATTGAGGGCATCATGCAAAAGGA
This sequence comes from uncultured Cryomorphaceae bacterium, assembly GCA_964416385.1. Classification (GTDB taxonomy): domain Bacteria; phylum Bacteroidota; class Bacteroidia; order Flavobacteriales; family Schleiferiaceae; genus JAUHWL01. Next base: position 5,861 of record CAYQDW010000088.1, read on the forward strand.
AGACCCTAATAATGATGAATTCATTGTTCCTGCTCGCCTTAAAGAACTATACCGCGCCAAAGATTACGGCCAATATGCAAATGAAGATGGCGAACTGCCTGTATGTTTCATCCACAGCACAGACATAACCGGTGGTAACTCTGGCAGCCCAGTAATGAATGCCAAAGGCGAATTGATCGGTTGTGCGTTTGATGGCAACTGGGAAGCCATGAGTGGCGACATAAGCTTTGAGAACAGCGTACAGCGCACTATTTCGGTAGATATTCGTTACGTTTTATTCATAATAGACAAATATGCCGGTGCCGGCCACCTCATAAATGAGATGACGATAAAGAGTTAATAACTCGATCATATCCAAAACAGACTGAAAGCCTCGCATTTAGCGGGGCTTTTATCTTTGCAAGACAACCCTTTTTTCATCATGCAAAAAACCAGCAACCGGGCTGCCAATATGGTAGGCTCAGAGATCATTAAACTGGCAGGTGAGGTAAACCAGCAAATTGCCCAGGGTAAAACCATCTATAACCTTACCATTGGCGATTTCGATCCGCAGATCTTCCCCATACCGCAAACGCTTACAGAGCTAATTGCGGAGGCCTATACAAACAACCAAACCAATTACCCACCGGCCAATGGTATTGCACCCCTACGCGAAGCGGTTAGTCGGTTTTTGGCGGATGAGTTAAAAATCGCTTATGACCCCGCCAATATCCTGATTGCCGGTGGTGGCAGGCCCCTAATCTATGCCTGCTACCAAATCTTGGTGGAAGAAGGTGATACCGTGGTGTACCCCATCCCCAGCTGGAACAATAACCACTATACATACCTGGCCGGCAGCAAAGGAATTGCAGTAGATACCAAACCTGAGAACGCTTTTATGCCAACCGCAGCAGAACTGGAACCGCATATTGGCGAAGCAAACCTCATCGCTTTGTGCTCACCGCTTAACCCAACCGGAACAGCCATTGGCAAAGAGCAACTGGCAGCAATCTGCAACCTGGTATTAACCGAAAATGAGAAGCGTGAAAAAGCGGGTAAACGTCCGGTGTTTATATTGTATGACCAAATCTATTGGGTGCTTACGCATGGCGAAACAGTACATCATCACCCAGTAGGTATTAACGAGCGCATGCGCGACTACACCATTTACATTGATGGCATAAGCAAGGCCTTTGCCGCAACAGGCGTGCGCGTGGGCTGGGCTTGCGGGCCAAAAGAGGTTATTGATAAGATGAAATTACTTATTGGCCATATAGGCGCATGGAGCCCCAAGCCAGAACAATGGGCAACAGCAAAATTTCTAGAAAACAGAGAGGCTTTACATGGCTTTTTATATGGCTTTAAACTGGCTATTAAGGCAAGATTAGATGCTTTATACAACGCACTTATAACACTAAAAAAGCTGGGGTTAGCAGTAGACTGCATCGCCCCGCAGGCGGCTATTTACCTCACCGCAAAATTTGATCTGCTTGGCAAACGAACCGCTGATGGTAAGACGCTACATGATGCAGAAGCCATCGCTACCTACCTCATCAATGAAGCTGGCGTGGCTATGGTACCTTTTTATGCCTTTGGTGACGGTAGAGATTGTGTTTGGTTTCGCATTTCTGTGGGAACCATACACATTGAAGAAGCATCAGCTATAGGTGATAACCTGAAAAACGCAATAGACAAACTATTATGAGAAGCCTACTTTTTTTCTTGACGATTTTGGTTCTATTTAGCTGTTCAACATCAGAAAACAACCCCGAAGATTTTCGTGAGCAAGTTGAAGCTTTTGCAGACCGCATTGAAACCGACCTCGCCAATGG
>CAYQDW010000089.1:0-7149 GCA_964416385.1 uncultured Cryomorphaceae bacterium
CTAAAACCTCAAATCCCTATTGCCCGGTATAGTTTTGAGGCGTTATGCGCAACAGTTCCTGTTTTACATCAGGCATCACATCAAGTTCTTCAATAAATTTCTCAATGCTTTTTTGAGTAATAGCTTCGTTAGTACGTGTGAGGCCTTTTAAGGCTTCGTAAGGTTTTGGATATCCTTCTCTGCGTAAAATCGTTTGAATCGCCTCTGCAATTACTGCCCAATTAGCATCTAAGTCGGCTTTTATTTTAACCTCATTAACCAACACTTTACTCAAGCCCTTTTGTAGGCTTTGATAAGCCACAAGGCTATGTGCCATAGGTACGCCAATATTGCGTAAAACAGTACTATCGGTAAGGTCGCGTTGTAGCCTACTAATGGGGAGTTTGCTGCTTAAAAAGCCAAATACAGCATTGGCCATGCCTAAATTTCCCTCAGCATTTTCAAAGTCAATCGGGTTTACTTTGTGTGGCATGGCACTGCTGCCAACTTCACCAGCAATAATGCGCTGCTTAAAGTAATCCATACTGATGTACGTCCACATGTCTCGGCAAAAGTCAATGAGTATGGTGTTTATGCGTTTTAAGCAATCAAAGAGTGCCGCTAAATTGTCATAATGTTCAATTTGGGTGGTAGGATAGCTGCGTTGAAGGTCTAACACTTCGGTTACAAAGTGATTGCCGAAGTCATGCCAATCGTAATCTGGGTAGGCAACTGTATGCGCATTAAAATTACCCGTTGCGCCACCAAATTTTGCAGAATAGGGGATATGCCTTAGCAACCGCATCTGTTGATCTAAACGCTCAACAAAAACCATAATTTCCTTGCCTAATCGCGTAGGTGAAGCCGGTTGTCCGTGTGTGCGCGCAAGCATGGGTATTTCTTCCCAATCTGACGCTATTTCTGTTAAAGAAACAATGATATCGCCTATAAATGGCATAAAAACATCCTCCATCGCCTCTTTAATGCTAAGTGGTATGGCGGTGTTATTAATGTCTTGGCTGGTTAAACCAAAGTGCACAAATTCACTGAATTGTGAGATGCCCAAACGTTCAAATTGTTCTTTGATGTAATATTCAACAGCCTTAACGTCATGGTTGGTGGTTTGCTCTATAGCTTTGATTTTGGCGGCTGCTTCATCATCAAAATCGAGATAAATGTCGCGCAGGTCATTAAACAGTTCTGCATTAAAACTTTCGAGCTGAGGTAGCGGTATGGTACAAAGTGCTATGAAGTACTCAATTTCTACACGAAGCCGGTATTGTATGAGTGCCAATTCACTGAAGAAGGGTTGTAAAGATTTTGTTTTGTTGGCATAGCGACCATCTACCGGAGAAAGCGCATGTAAAGGCGTACTCATCAATTCACAATTTTGGTGGGCAAAGGTAGCGCAATAGGCCGGTTAAGCACTGTTAATTTAATGTGATAAACCGTGGTGTCTTATCACAACTCTTGGTCTTCTGTAAACAGTAGAAATTGCGTTGATTGTACAGCAAAAGAACTGTTGGCTTATTATCGCGCCAGCTCCACAACTTCTAAATCTTTAATATTTTGGCCATCAATGGTAAACCTGAGCATTGTGCGCACTTTATGAAACCCACTTTTGCCAATAGCGCCTGGGTTCATGTGCAGACAGTTAAGCTTTTTATCAAACATTACCTTTAAAATGTGGCTGTGCCCGCAAATAAAAAGTTTTGGTGGGTTTCTTTGTATTTCTTCGCGTACGCGGAAGTTATATCGCCCTGGATAGCCACCAATATGGGTTATCCAAACATCTACTTCCTCACATATAAAACGGTTGTTTTCTGGGAACTCTGCGCGTGCTTTAGCACCATCAATATTGCCCCAAACGGCCCGTAAGGGTTTGTGCTGCTGCAAGGTATCTGTAACGATGAGGTTGCCAATATCGCCCGCATGCCAAACTTCATCGCAAGGCGCAATCAGTCTTAATATATGATCGTCAATAAATCCATGGGTATCGCTAAGAAGGGCTATTCGCCTCATAATGGTTGCTTACTTTTGCTGCGCAACGAAGATACATGCGTTACTTTATTGAATTGGCTTTTAATGGTACCAAGTATGCAGGCTGGCAAATTCAGCCCAATGCACCTAGCGTACAACAAACGCTCAATGAGGCGCTGAGCACATTGTTACGAGAACAGGTGTATGTGGTTGGCGCAGGGCGAACAGATACAGGGGTGCATGCCAAACAGATGTATGCCCATTTTGAGGTGGAGGCGGCATTTATAGAGCAAGATCTGTGCTACCGGCTTAACAGATATCTACCTGTAGATATCGCCATTAAACAGATTTTACCGGTTGCTGCAGATGCACATGCACGTTTTAGCGCAATCAGTAGGAGTTATGAATACCATATTTCGGCACAAAAAAACCCTTTTTTAAATGGCCTAGCGTGGATTTTAGAACGTCCGTTAGATGTTAATGCCATGAACCTAGCAGCCAAGGTGCTTCTCGGCGAAAAAGATTTTAAGGCATTTAGCCGGAGCAATACCCAAACAAAAACCAATATATGCCATGTTACAGAGGCACATTGGGTTCAAAATCAAGATGGCCTAGTATTTCATATTACAGCAAATCGGTTTTTGCGCAATATGGTGCGCGCTATTGTGGGTACTTTGGTGAATGTTGGGCAAAACAAAACAGACCAAACAAGGTTTGAGGAAATATTGGCTTCTAAAGACCGTACATTAGCCGGAGAAAGTGCTCCAGCATGCGGTTTGTTTTTATCTAAAATTATCTATCCAGAAACAATATTAAATGGCAGAAGTTAGCGGCAACGCTTTTGATTTTAGCCTTTTTAGGCGCGTACTTAAGTATGCAAAACCCTATCAACGAATTTTTATTGCTGCCAGTGCGTTGGTGGTAGTTTTAGGTGCCTTAGGTACAGCACGGCCTATTTTAATCCGTAAGGCAATGGATGTATACATCTTGCCAATGGATGCACCAGGATTGTTGCAGGTTACCCTCATTTTGGTTGGTCTGCTCATCTTAGAAAGCGGTTTTCAGTTTGCCTTTATTTATGCCACCAATTTTCTTGGTCAATCAGTAATCAAAGACATCCGTATTAATTTATATCAGCGGTTACTTTCTTTAAAATTAGCCTTTTATGACCGCACACCTATAGGTACGCTGGTTACCCGTACCGTGAGCGATATAGAAAGTATTGCAAGTATTTTTTCAGAAGGTATTTTAACCATTATTGGTGACTTATTTAAGATCACCGTGATGCTTATCGCGATGTTTTGGTTCTTTAATTGGAAGCTCGTTTTGATTTCGCTATCGGTGATACCTATTCTATTTTGGGCAACTAGATGGTTTCAGGTAAATGTGAAACGCGTTTTTCAGCAGGTTAGAAATGAAATCAGCAACCTTAATGCCTTTGTGCAAGAACACGTTGTTGGCATGAGTGTGGTGCAAATTTTTAACCGCGAAAAAGCGGAGATGGCAAAGTTTGAAACGATTAATGATCGTCATCGCGTTGCCAATATTAAGGGCATTTGGTATTACAGCATATTTTTTCCAGTCATAGAAATACTCTCTGCCATTTCTATCGGCTTAGCCGTGTGGTATGGCGGATTACAAGCTGCAAAAGACCTGGGCGTAACCATAGGCGATCTTACGGCAATGATCATTTTTATCAATATGCTATATCGGCCACTGCGGCAACTCGCAGACCGCTTTAATACTTTACAAATGGGCATGGTGGCCAGCGAGCGCGTTTTTAAGCTGCTTGAAAATGAAGATGAAATAGAGCATTTTGGCACAGAGACACTTGCGCGTGCGCAAGGAAAAATCCAATTTAAAGATGTAAAGTTTTGGTATAAACCTGACGAACCGGTATTACGTGGTGTTGATTTTAGTGTAGAACCAGGTGAACGATTAGCTATTGTGGGCGCCACAGGTGCGGGTAAAAGTACAATTATAAGCCTGCTGATGGGCTTTTATGCCTACCAAGAAGGTGAAATTTATTTGGATGGTAAAGCCATTAAAAATCTAGACTTAAACAGTCTTAGAAGTCAATTTGCTTTGGTGCTGCAGGATGTGTTTTTGTTTAGCGATACCATTTATAACAATATAACACTTAGGCAGCCCATACCTGAAAATGAAGTTCTTGAGGCTAGTCGGAAAATAGGCGTGGATGAATTTGTGCAGCAATTACCGGGCGGCTATCAATACAATGTTAAAGAGCGTGGCGCCATGCTTAGTGCCGGCCAGCGGCAGTTGATTAGCTTTTTACGTGCCTATATCACCAATCCACCAATTTTAATTTTAGATGAAGCCACCAGTAGCATAGATACGCATACGGAAGAGCTCATTCAACATGCCATAGACGTATTAACTAAAGGTAGAACGAGTATTATCATTGCACATAGACTGAGCACTATACAAACAGCAGATCGCATTTTAGTTATGGACAAGGGCCGGGTAGTTGAGCAAGGCACACACGCAGCACTGCTAGAAAAAGAAGGATATTATGCCAATTTGTACGATATGCAATTTAAAACGGCTGAAAGCACTACCTAGCCATGCGATTTGAATTCGGTTTTAATGGCCCTTTGTGGCAAAAGCACAATGATTTACTTTTTAATAGAGTATATGGCCAACACATTACACAAAACAAAAAGAGCCTTTGGTTTGGGGTACTTTTCGTCTTAGCTGGTGCTTTTTTAATGTATAACGACCAATGGCTTGGGGCAGTGGTGCTCACTACAGGTATTTTCTATTTCTACACATTTTGGCGATACCGCAAACATTACGCGGCTATTAAAGAATCTTTAGATGCATCAATTGTTAGAATAAGCGAAAGGTTTGCGGCAAACCCCAACAGCATAGTCTGGGAATTTTTACCAGAATTATTCATTTACAAAGACTTTAGGTTTACAATTTCTATTGCATGGTCTGAGTTGACTACCGTTGAGGTAATTGAGGATACGCTATTAATGGAATTCAAGGAGATTACTGCTACCGTTTTCTTTTTAGCCGAAGAAGAGGTGGGATCAGAAAACTTTGCGGCTATTCTTTCTTTTCTTGAAACGCGTAAGCCATCAGCGTAAGACCATTTAGCGTAACCCGTCCGCGTCACATTTTTTTGGCTGGTTCATGGCATAACAAGAAGTTAACCTTCGTGGATTTCACAAGTAATTGAAATACAAATAATTATAATTTGTAGCCGTGGCAATTGCTTAACAGACTGCTAATCCCAAAATAACATTACAGGCCTTGCTTTGCGCCAAATAAAAAAAAGCAACATGAGAATTATTACACTTCTATTTTGTTTCATGCTATCATTGCTCATGGGGGCACAAAATATTACAGTGTCGCATTTGGGTACTTATGCCACCGGTAGCTTTGATGAAGGCGCGTCAGAAATTGTAGCTTATGACCCAACAACGCAGCGGTTGTTTTCTACCAATGCCGAAGATAATTCAGTAGACATCATTGATTTTAGTGACCCAACCAACATGTCACTTCTTCAACAGATTGATTTAAGTAGCTATGGTGATGGCGTAAATAGCGTGGCGGTAAAAGATGGCTTGGTAGCCGTGGCCGTACAGGCTAACCCAAAAACTGACTCAGGCCATGTGGTATTATTCAATACTAATGGTGTATTCCAAGCGCAGTTTACAGTTGGCGCACTACCAGATATGGTCACATTTTCGCCTAACGGCGCTATGATTTTATCAGCAAATGAAGGTGAACCCAATGCTGATTATTCTGTAGATCCCAATGGTTCTGTATCTATAATTTCTTTAGACCAAGCTAATCTTGCAGCGAGCACAGTGATCACGTTAGACTTTTCATCGTTTACCACAACAACCATAGACCCTAACGTACGGCTAAAAGTGGGTGCCACTGTAGCTGCTGATTTAGAACCTGAGTACATCGCAGTGAATGCAAGCAGTACCCAGGCCTTTGTAACACTACAAGAAAACAATGCTCTTGCCAGTGTTGATTTGGTCACAAAATCTATTGTTGATGTGATTGCACTTGGTTATAAAGATCATGGCCAAGTGGGTAACAAGCTGGATGCTAGCGATCGCAGTTCCAATGTTGATTTTCAAAATTTCGCGAATCTATATGGCATGTACATGCCTGATGCTATTGCAGCAATAGATATACAAGGCGCTACGTATTATGTAACGGCAAATGAGGGCGATGGCAGAGAATATGACACTTATGAGGACGAAATTCGGGTTAAAGATCTGCTCTTAGATTCCATCGTTTTTCAAAATGCGGCCTATTTACAAGTTGATACCGTTCTTGGCCGATTAACAGTAAGTGCCGTTGATGGTGATACGGATAATGATGGCGATATGGATGAATTATACGTGTTTGGAGGTAGGTCTTTTAGTATCTGGAATAATCAAGGCTTATTGGTATATGACAGTGGAGACCAGATTGAACAGCAGGTAAATGCAGATTTTCCACTTTATTTTAATGCTACAAATGACGATAATGATTCGTTTAAAAATAGGAGCGATAACAAAGGTCCAGAGCCTGAAGCCGTTTGTGCATTTACTATCGGGAACATTCATTTTGCAGCTATTGGTTTAGAACGCATCGGTGGTTTTATGCTTTATGATATCACCAATCCAAATGCGCCAATATTTCTGAATTACACAAACAATAGAAACTTTATGGTAGATGCAGATAGTAGTGCCGCTGGTGATTTAGGACCAGAGGACATTAAATTTATTCCGGCATCAAATAGTCCAAATGGTCAAAATTTACTCGTTGTTAGTAATGAAATTAGCGGTACAGTATCAGCCTTTGCCTTGAGCGGCTATGGTATCACTATTGAGGAAAATGAATGGAATGGTGCTAATACTATATACCCTAATCCAACAACAGATAGTATTAAATTGAGTAAGAAAGGGGATTATACATTATTTGATGTAACGGGCAGATGTGTACTTAGTATTAAAAATGCCAATCAAATTTCTCTAAAACACTTGCCAGCTGGCACCTATTTTCTTAAAGATGCGGCAGGACATTCACAAAAGTTGATAAAGCATTAAACCTAGGCTTTTACTACCAACAAAAACGGCCTTGATAGCATGCTATCAAGGCCGTTTTAAATAAAAAAATGCTATTTCCTTTTTGGCTCTAGCCGTTCATTGAAACTAAGAA
>CAYQDW010000090.1:0-6984 GCA_964416385.1 uncultured Cryomorphaceae bacterium
GAAGAAATAGGCGAAATTGGAGGTTAATAAAAAACCATTAAGATGAAATATATCTTTCTATTAGGCTTAGTCCTTTTTAGTTTTAGTTCTTTTGGGCAACAAGCTCTGCCTGATTCTATAGTTATTCACGTTGATTATTGCCGAAATCCGCAATCAGAGTACTGCCTTCAAATGAAGGCGAATAATTCCTGTAAAGATGGCTCAGGTTTGACAACGTTTACACAAATTGTCCATAAAAAGCAGTGTGTTAAAAATGGTGTTTACGTGGCTCAAAATATTTTTCAAATAGCGAATGCAGCGCTGGCATTTTTAAATATTTCTGAGATTAATGAGGCCATTCAGTTAGTAAAAATATTTGAATCAATTGAATATGAAATTTGGTATTTTCAATTTGAAGATTTAGATGGCCGTAAGCAACTAATTGGATTAATGTTGCCTAACCTGGATAAATGAATCAATCCAATTGAAAGACATTTTTAAAGTTTCCATCTTTTTTATTTTATTCACTAAGTGGTCGCCAATACTAGTTATGGCGACTGCTTTAGTTTTTGTAAGTTGTGCCAACTCTGAGAAAAGCGTAGCCCCGCAAACTGTTACAATCTCAAGCAATGCTTCTTTGCCATTGATTGTATTGCCCTTTCCTAAAGTAAGTGTGCTAAATGAGCCTTTGTACTTCATAGAAACAACAAATGGAATCCTTATTTCAAACTTTACCAAAGGGCAACTTAGATTGTATAAGACGAATTTATTTGAGCAAGAAGTATCAACGCATGAAATACTATTTTCAGCAGATTTAGACTCTTTGAACCTCGATTTTTGCGCGTTTTTAACAGAACAAGAGGGTATTGCGTTTAACGATTTTAGTTCCTTTTTCTATCATTTTAAAAGAGGAGAGAACAACATCAGCTTCAAAAAGGTAGCGTTGCCTAAAAGTTATGATTTCGCTTTGCAGGATAGCATTCAACTAACAATTGACCGCTCTGTTGCAGACAGGCCTTTCTTGATAGGCAATGAAATCATCTTTCATGTCTATCAAATTCATACCCGACAACCCAACAGCATGCGTAATGCATTTGAAGCAATTTACAGGGCGCCACTTTTCTTATCGTATTCCCTGAAAAAGGAGGATATTGAAATCATAGATCTGAATTTGGATAAATTAGGATATGTTTATGATTCAATTCATATGGACGATTTTGTGCGATTAGAAACGCGCATAGGACTTAGTTTTGAAGATAATGATCACTTTTTTGCGAGTTCAGAGAAGGGGGAAGATATCTGGTACTGTTCCAAAAAAGGTAGTATTGAGAAAACATATTCATATTCTTTCGCGTGGGATGAACCCGACTTCAAATTGACTACAAAAGAAACCGGCAAAGGACCACAGTACATCTCATTGTCAGCATTTTATAACCATCAGTGGTGTACAGATGCTGGCAAATATCTTATCCGACTTTTGAAACGAGGCGCAAGCGATGAGAACCTTGGACAGAAAGATACGCCATGGCAAATCTTAATATTAAAAATAGAAGGGTCTGGCACAAAGCTCGTTACTTTATTAAACTTTGAAGCAGAGCATTTTGATTATGCAGATATACACTTGCTTGCAGAACGGTATCTAATTGTGTCTAATAACGGAACAAAGAATAAGGTATATGATCCGAACAACCACAGCTACAGCATTATTGATTTGGCTGATTATTTTAATTAGCTGCTCAGAAAATAAAACCCAAATTAAAGAACAAAATAAATTCAAAGAGCTTGAATTAAAGCCTATGACACTCGTTATTGATGAGGTTTCTTGCAAGCAGTGCGTTAAAGATATGGCAGAAAAGTATGCAAAAAACCCTGTATTGTCAGAGGTCGTTTTTCTTAGCGCAGATGCTTTCGGTAGAACTACACTTGATATCGACTCCTCGGTAAAAACCTATGCAAGGCGAGATTTTGGTTCAGAAGCTAATAAATTGGGGTCTTTTTTAATAAATCAATCAGGGGACACAATTAAGCTCGATGTAAAAAACTACAAACAAGTTTTGGAAAGCCTCTCTGTAAACCCCAATTGACTATTACAAAGCCGGCAACAACTTACTCCGCACTTCGCCAAAGCCGATGCGCACCTTGCCGTTATCGCACCAGCCGCGCATAATTACGGTGTCATTGTCTTCTATAAAACTGCGTTCTGTGCCATCTGCCAGTTTTAACGGTTTTTGGCCACTCCAGGCCAGCTCGAGCATACTGCCGTAACTGTCGGGCGTTGGTCCGCTAATGGTACCGCTGGCCATCATATCTCCCGCATTTATGTTGCACCCATTTACCGTGTGGTGTGCCAGTTGCTGGTACATGTTCCAATACATGTGTTTAAAGTTGGTCTTACAAACACGCGTTTCGTCTGCATTTTCCGGCTGCAGGGCAACTTCAAGGTTCACGTCAAAATTGCCATTACCGGCATGTTTAAGGTAGGGCAGCGGTTCAGGGTCTTGTTTGGGGCCGGCTACGCGGTAAGGCTCCAGGGCATCCATAGTTACCACCCACGGGCTTATGCTGCTGGCAAAATTCTTTGCCAAAAAAGGTCCCAGCGGCACGTATTCCCATTTTTGGATATCACGTGCGCTCCAGTCATTAAAAAGAACCATACCGAAGATATATTCTTCTGTTTCGTCAATGCTGATGCTTTGACCCAAAGGTTTGCCATCTGTGGTAATAAAGGCCATTTCCAGTTCAAAATCTACCCGCGTACTCGGGCCAAAAACAGGCTTTTCTGCCCCCGGCGGCATGCGTTGGCCCTTAGGGCGATGTACGGGTTCTTCGCTGATTATTATGGAAGAAGAACGGCCATGATAACCCACGGGAATGTGCAACCAGTTTGGCAAAAGGGCATTGTCTGGGTCGCGAAACATCTTGCCCACATTGGTGGCATGCTCACGGCTGCTGTAAAAATCTGTGTAATCTTGAATGTAAACAGGCATAAGCATCTGTACCTCATCAATAGGGTAGAGTACTTCGCGTTTGTGCGCTTCATTGTCGCGAAGCACCGGATTGTTTTCATCAAAAATTTCTGCAAGTCTATTGCGTACCTGGCGCCAAATACCACGACCAAGGCTAATGAAATCATTTAAAGTGTCTTGCAGAAAGGTATCGTCTGGCATATCAATACCTTCAAAATACCCCAGTTGGTAAAGGTCTGCTAAATCTACAGCTGTGTTACCAATGCGGGTACCTGTAGTAATTTCATCATCAGTGGTGATAAACACGCCAAATGGAATATTCTGAATGGGGAAATCGCTATTTGCGGGAACATCTATCCAAGATTTACGTGAAGGGTCGTTGGCTATATTCATTTTTAAGGGGCTTGATTGCTCGACAATGTTAGGGCAAATGCATAAAATGAAAAAGGAAATAAACGATTCTTTTTAGTGTGGAAGTTAAATTGTTTACAACCACCTGCCTTGAAGTAAACACAATTTATAAAAGGCTACATTCTAAACATTCAGCATCTCTATTGCATTGCAATTGCATATTTTTGATGCCCTTAAAAAACCAAATACATGCATACTGACAAGGAAATATTTGATCTAATAGCTGCAGAAAGTAAGCGTCAAACAGAAGGTATTGAACTGATTGCCAGTGAAAACTACGTGAGTCAACCAGTAATGGATGCTATGGGTAGTGTGCTTACCAATAAATATGCAGAGGGTTATCCAGGTAAGCGTTATTACGGTGGATGCGAAGTTGTTGATCAAGTAGAAAATATCGCCATTGAAAGGGCTAAAGCACTTTTTAATGCAGAATACGCCAACGTACAGCCACATAGCGGTAGCCAAGCAAATGCAGCTGTGTATTTGGCATGTTTAAAGCCCGGTGATAAGGTTATGGGTTTTGATTTAAGTCATGGCGGACACTTAACACACGGCTCTCCTGTGAATTTTTCTGGAAGAAACTTTCAAACCAGCTTTTACGGTATTGATGAAAATACAGGGCTTATAGATTACGATCAGATGCGCAGCACAGCTTTGCGCGAAAAACCAAAAATGCTGATTGTTGGTGCTTCTGCTTATTCTCGAGATTTTGATTACGCAGCTTTTCGCAGTGTTGCAGATGAAGTTGGCGCTATTTTATTGGCAGATATTGCCCATCCGGCCGGACTCATTGCCCGCGGATTGCTAAACGACCCTATGGCTCATTGCCATATTGTTACCACCACAACGCATAAAACGCTTCGCGGGCCACGCGGTGGTTTAATTATGGTAGGAAAGGATTTTGAAAATCCTTTTGGTGAAAAAACACCAAAAGGTGAAACTAAAATGATGAGCCAAGTGCTTGATTTCGCTGTGTTTCCTGGTACGCAAGGAGGGCCATTAGAACATGTTATTGCTGCGAAAGCGGTTGCTTTTGGCGAGGCGCTCACAGATGATTTCTTCACCTACATCCTTCAAGTTAAAAAGAACGCAGATGCCATGGCAAAGGCGTTTATGAATCGCAATTATAAAATCATTTCAGGTGGCACAGATAACCACTTGATGCTTATTGATTTACGCAATAAAAACATTTCTGGTAAAAAGGCTGAAAACACCTTGGTTAAGGCTGATATTACGGTGAATAAAAACATGGTGCCTTTTGATGATAAGTCGCCATTTATTACCTCCGGCATTCGCATTGGCACACCAGCCATAACAAGTCGCGGACTCAAGGAAAACGATATGGAACAAATTGTTGACTTGATTGACCGTGTTATTACTGATCCTGATAACGAGAATACACTTAATAAGGTTAAGCATGAAGTAAACGCCTTAATGGGTGAACGCCCTCTGTTTACTTGGTAATTTGAGATGATGAAAATTACCATTTTGGGAACGGGCACTTCGCAGGGTATACCAGTAATGGCCTGCCATTGTGAAGTATGCCAGTCTCAAGATGTACGTGACAAACGCTTACGCACGGCTGTTTTTATTGAAACTGATCAGGCCAATTTGGTGATAGATTGTGGTCCTGATTTCCGCCAGCAGATGTTAAAACACAATGTACAACGTGTTGATGGCGTGCTTGTAACGCATGACCATCAGGATCACATTGCTGGCCTTGATGAGCTGCGGAGTTTCATTTTTGCACAGCAACTACCCATGCCTATCTATGCAGAAGAAAATGTAGTTCATGCTATAAAACAGCGATTTGCCTATGCGTTTTCTAAATCGCCTTACCCCGGTGCGCCCACCTTTGCCATGCATACTATTGGTCCTGGTACGCTACACATTGCTGGGGTACAGGTAGAAGCAATTCGCGTTTTACACGGTAAGCTTCCGATTATTGGTTTTAGAATAGGTGATTTTGCTTATTTAACAGATGTAAATAACATTCCTGATCCGGCCTTTGAAAGCCTTCAAAATTTGGATGTTTTAATCTTAGATGCGCTTCACCACAATGCGCACCATTCTCATTTTAACGTACAACAGGCATTGGCTGAAATTGAACGTATTCAGCCTAAAAAGGCTTATTTAACGCATATAAGTCATGGTATGGGGTTGCATGTTAAAGCTGAATCAGCACTACCTGAAAATGTTTTTTTAGCGTATGATGGCTTAACGTTTACATTTTAAAAATTGTTAAACGTTTCTACTTCGCCTGAAACGGCACCTAATTTTACTACAACTATACGGATGCAGCAGATCTTTTTCTGTTTACCCACCAGCTAAACAAATATGCTATTGCAAGGCCTGAGAAAATATCATAAACACCCCACCAAGCCGTTATTAGTGCCATGCCCCCTTGACCACCAAACAGAGAAAAAATCAAAACCAAACCCAAACCTGAATTTTGAATGCCGGTTTCTATGCTTATTGTTCGCGCAACAACTGAATCGCGCGTTAAAAGATATCCCCACAAAAAACCAATACCTAGGGCAATACTGTTGTGTAGAAGCACCAAGTAGACCAATTCATCCCAAAATTGGATGAACAACTTGTAATTGCCGCTAAAGGCCACAGCAATAAAGCCTAACAAAATAACCAGAGACAATCCTTGCATAAAACCTTTTATTCGGTTACTTATTGCCGGAAATTGCTTGTTGAACAGAATCCCCAAGACCATCGGTATTACCAACATCAGCATCACACTCTTAAACATAGACCAAAAATCTAATTGAATGGCATGATAAAGTTCACTAGCATAAGGGAGGTTGCTGCCGTATAAGCTAAAATTGAATGGCGTTAAAAGTGGCGCTGCCAATGACGAGATGGCCGTCATGGTAACAGATAAAGCCGGATTACCTTTGCCAACAAGCGTAAAATAGTTGCTAACGTTACCGCCCGGCACACTGGCAACCAAAATCATTCCTAATGCCAAACCAGCATACGGCTGCACTACCAGAACCAATAAAAAAGTAACAAAGGGGAGGAGGAAGAATTGGCTACTAAGACCAACCAATACTTGTTTTGGCGACTTTGCTAATGCGCTAAAGTCATCGCGTTTCATGCTTAAAGCTACACTAAACATGATGATAGCGATGCATAAATTCATCACCCATATTAAGTTGTCGCTAAAATTTAGCGCTACTTCAGATAGTGGATCTGTGGTATGTGTAGTCATATTGACTGTTATTTGGCTAAAAACCAGATTAATGTGGTAAATCTAAAATATTTCGCAAGTGATACATGAAGATTGGCGCGCTAACTGTAGGCTTTTAGCCAGATATGCATTTGCAAAATAAAATCGCTGTAACTTATTGTGAGCTGATTTAAAGCGACAGCGCGTGAATTAAGCGATCATCTTGTGCATAAACATCTGCGAAAAAATAAGCTTCACCGCTTTGCGTGGTGTAATGGGTTAAATAAGAAATATACACAGGCACGGGTGCATCAAGTTTTATCTGGTAGGTTTCTTTGGTTTTTACTTGAGTCATGATGGCTTCAAGGTGCCAATCGGCCTGATTGCTCAATAATAATGTTGCGAGCTCAAATGGTTTATTTAAACGAATACACCCATGACTCAACG
>CAYQDW010000091.1:0-6543 GCA_964416385.1 uncultured Cryomorphaceae bacterium
TGGACCGTAGACCGTAGACCGTGGACTAATATTCCCGGCATCGCCTATAAAACAGACACTGCCATTGTAACAAATAACCGTGGCCCAGTTCTTAAAGATTTAGACAGTTTGCCGTTTCCTGCTTGGGATTTGCTCGACATTAAACCTTACCAAAAGGCCTGGAAAAAACACGGCTACTTTTCCATAAACGTGGCTACAACACGCGGTTGCCCTTTTAAATGCAACTGGTGTGCTAAACCTATTTATGGCAATAGATACAACTCGCATTCAGCAGAATATATCGTTAGCTTAATAAAACACATGCGGCAATATTTTGCATTTGACCACATTTGGTTTTGCGATGACATCTTTGGTTTAAAGCCCGGTTGGGTGCAAACCTTTAGTGCCGAAATGCAATATGCGGCCTTACGCATTCCTTTTAAAATACAAAGTCGTGCAGATCTTTTGGTAAAAGATGATACCGCAGACGCCTTAGCTAAGGCGGGCTGTGAAGAAGTGTGGATTGGCGCAGAAAGCGGCAGCCAAAAAGTGCTTGATGCAATGGACAAAGGCACCTCCATTGCACAAATTAAATCGGCAACCGCCCTATTAAAGAAACATGGCATCAAACCTTGTTTTTTTCTTCAATTTGGCTATCCTGGCGAAAACTGGGACGACATTCAATCGACCTTAAAAATGGTTGATGACCTACAGCCATTTGACATTGGCGTTTCTGTTTCTTATCCGCTACCAGGCACCAAGTTTTTTGAAAATGTTAAAAACGACCTAAATCAAAAGTCAAACTGGACAGACAGTGACGAACTATTGTTGATGTATCGCGGCACTTTTGGGCCAGAATTCTACAAAGCGTTGCACCGGTATGTGCATCGCAGGTTCAGGGCGGCTGCCGCGCGAAGGTATTTTGTGCACAAAGGCAATCCGAAAGCTGCACTAAAATATGTCTACCACAAACCACTAGAGTGGCTAGAACACCGCAAAACAATGCGCCTCTTGGCCGCAGAACAAGCATCATGAACGGGCAACAGAATTCAACAATACCTGCAACAAACGCTTTTACGGCACAAAGTGGCATTTTTGATGCCCTTTATCGCCCTAGTCCTATTGTGCAATACAAGCGCGAACGGGTACAGGCGCTGCTAATAAAGTACCTAAAACCAAAAAGCCGCATATTAGAACTCAATGCCGGCACCGGTGATGATGCGCTTTGGCTGGCCGCTCAAGGCCACACGGTTCTGGCTACCGATGCCAGCCCGGGAATGCTCAGCCAGCAACAGCAAAAATTTTCGGAATCACCACATAAAGCGCAATTGCAAAGCAGGGCTTGTTCATTTCTGGAACTTGAGCATCTTCAAAAACAAACCTTTGATGCTGTGTTCTCCAATTTTGGCGGACTGAATTGTACGCATCAGTTAGCGAAGGTTTTGGCCGATGCTGATAAATTACTCGCCCCTGATGGTGTGATGCTTTTAACCATAATGCCGCCAAATTGTCTTTGGGAATGGTTCTGGGTGTTTACCGGCAATTTTAGCAAGGCCTTTAGGCGATGGAGAAAAGACGGTACACCAGCACACATTGAAGGACAGTGGTTTACCACTTGGTATTACAAGCCCTCGTGGGTAAAAAAACAATGCCCGGGCTTAAAGCACCTTACTACCGAGGCGCTTTGTCTTGCTGTACCGCCAGAACATCATAAAAGATTCATAGAAAAACGTCCTCTGATTTTCGGCTTTTTAAAATGGAAAGAGAACTTCATCAAGACTTGGCCATTGCTGCGCGGTTGGGGAGATTATTTCGTGATTGTTTTGCAGAAACCAGGGTGAAAACCACTCCTTACCTTAGATAAGGGAAGGTAACTCGAGCGCAGCGAAGTGACGGAAGGGTTGGATATCCTACCTTTGGCAACATCGAACCTCAAACCTCAAACAGATATGAGTGACAAAATAAACGCCTCTTCCGCCCCAAAACCCGTTGGTTTATATCCGCACGCCCGTAAAGTGGGCAACCTGTTGTTTTTAAGCGGTGTTGGTCCGCGTACCGCGGGCAGCGATGCCAACGACAGTGGTGTGCCCGGTTTGGAACTTGACCACAACGGCAATTTTAAAGCCTTTGACTTTGAAGCGCAGGTGCACAGCGTTTTTGCAAACGTGAAAGCAGTGCTTGAAGCCAGCGGCAGCAGCTGGGACAAGCTGGTGGATGTAACCGTTTTTTTGGTAGACATGAAACGCGACTTCCACACCTTTAACCGCATTTATGCCGAGTATTTTAAAGACAATCAGCCATGCCGCACCACCTGCGAAATAAACGCACTGCCTACCCCAATTGCCATTGAGTTGAAGTGCATTGCGGAGATTTGATCTGATGTTTAAAGTCTGACCTTTTTGTTGAGTGAGGCATGAATCTTTTCAGAACCTAAATAACTCGTTATAAAAACAAAAGGCCCTCTCCTCTCTACAAAATGGAGAGTCGCTGGGGGTGAGGTTACAAAGCGCTGCCGCACCACCTGCGACAAAACGCGCTGCCGACACTAATTGCCATTGAGCGGAAGTGTATAGCGGAAGTGTGAAATTGCCACACGAATGTATAGTTGCAGAAGCATTTGCCTAGTAAAACGAATAACACAAAAATTAAGTCGGTGGCTCATTAAACCACAAATAAAGACCCTTCATAACTTTGAAAGAATACATTTGAAGAGCGTTAAACACAATTTGGCATGAAAAAATTACTTCTCACGGCACTACTCGCTTTTTCGTCAACTTTTGCTCTTGTTGCAAGTCATGTTGTAGGCGGAGAATTAAAACTTTGGACTGACACCATAAACGGGCAGTTCGCCATAAAGATTGAACTCCGAATTGTACGCGATATTTATGGCATACCTATGGGCCCGGTGAACGATGTTGCCATACAAGACTCTAGCCTTAACACGATAACAACCGTGCCCTTATCATTACAAGCTGGCACTGGTGTAAATAATTTTATTTATCCGCCAACAGGCGTAAATCTGATTCCTCAGTTTGAGCTATATGTATATGAAGGACATTTTTTTCCAACAAACCCAAACATTTACTTGCGTGCCGTCTATGAAATTTGCTGTCGGCACAATGCGGTAGACAACATTATTAATTCGGCCTCAGAATCTTATCACATCTATGCAGATATTGACTTAACGAAAGGGCTCAATAGCGAGTTGCCCGTAATCACGCCTATGGCCGCTTATGTCAATATAAACACGCCTTTTTCAATTTCACATTTTACACAAGATGTGGATGGTGATTCTTTGTATTTCTCTCTTAAAACGCCTTTGAGTCATAACGGAGACACCGTTGCCAACTATAGCCTTCCGTGGCAGTCTGCCACAAACCCGATACCCTTTCAGGTTGATGCAAACATTGGTTTTATAAGTGGCTATGCAGATAATATTTCCATCATGGCCTACCGCATAGAAATCGAAGAATATCGCAAAAACACCTCAAATCAATATGCGCTTTTAGCAAGGCACAACAAAGATTTAATTATACAAAGCGTGGCGGGCAACAGTGCCAGCAATTTTTCTTTGGGCAATATCCCCAATAGCACAACCCTTCCTAATGGTGCAATAGAAGTGCCCTTTTTGGGCGGCCAAAACAACCAATTCACCTTATCTTTCTCTAATGTATCTACCCAAAATTTAAGCGTTAAACTTTTCGGGGGGCCTTTTGATTTTGATTCCATCAACACTAACACGACAAAAGATTCCATTTCTAACACAGAATGCGATTTTCATATTTCATGGAATCCTAATCAACTATATGCACGCAATGAACCCTATTATTTTGTGGTTCGCGTTATGCACCACGGCTTCCCTTATGATTTGCTTATGGCTATTTCTGTGAAATCGTCTATTGGCAACAAAGAGTTGTCTTTTACAACTGCTTTAATTTACCCCAACCCAAGTTCTGATTACTTGGTTATAGAAACCGCACAGCCGTGGCAAAAAGTTGCGTTCTTTGGTATAAGCGGGGCACCTGTGCTTGTTGTTGATCAGTATCAGGAGCGCATAGATATCAGCGCCATACCGGCGGGGGTGTATATGGTTAATGTTTACCAGAACAATTTCTTTGAAACTTTCCGGTTCATAAAATATTGATTCCTTCCTGTTAAAATAATCCCGCCCCATATGCTCAAAGCGGGTCTTTTTGGGTTTGATTGCTAAGAGCAAAAAATTTTGTTTCGGGCTTTTGTTGTGTTTTCTTTGTAAACCTATACGAGCAAAACCGGTTCTTTTTTTTGAAAAGGCTCTAACCCAATTAACGCAAACACTATGTCTTTAGGAAAAATCTTCGTCAACTCTATTGTGCGCGAAGTTGGCAGAAATTATGGTCGCGCACTTTCTAATTCATTGTTAGGAGATGCACACGCACTACCCGTGCGCAGCGTGGGCAACACAAACAGCATCAGCAGAAAAAGAGGGCGCATATACGACAACAAACTTGATGAGCTCATCAAAAAAGCAGAAATAAAAACCCCGCAAGGCTCCATCAGTCAAGTACAAAACATGAATCATGCTTTTTTTGATTTGGTGCGCGAAGCACAAGCAGATGGCGCTATAGACCTTGATGAATTGTCTTATTTAATGCGCATAGGGGCAGAAGCGCAATTAAAAATGAAAATTCTTGTCAATGCAATTCAAGAAAATGGCGATGACAAGCGTGCCGCTCTGGGCCGTGAAAAGATGGAGGAAATTGAAGGTTTTTTTCAAACCGTATATGAAAACATGACATTACCAGACATGCCAGACCCGGGAAGTAATAATTATAAAGCGTTTGGGTATTTGGCCTTTGGCGCGTCTGTTATTACGTTGTTAGCAACCCAGTCTGTGTTTGCTTTGGGGCTTGTTGTCCCGGGGTTTGTTTTTCTGAGTATGCACAAGAAAAAAGAAAAAAAGATTCTCCAGTTTCAGCGTGTGTCCATTGCCAAACGGCTAAAAAAAATACTCCACGACTACCTCAACGCAGATGAGTCCGACAGAGTTGGTTTTAAGTCTCCAAATATTCAAATCCATTAGAGGTGCCTCTAAGGTTTAGCGATGAGTTAAAAATTAGGACAATACTGGTGAAAAAGGCCCGGGGCCGATTTCATAGGTCTGCTATTCTCACATTCCTTCGGGATTAGGCAATCACAAAAATCATCCTCAGAACAACCGCGAAGCGGTAACAGACTTGTCGAATATTACACCTTATTTGATTCAGGAGAGACCCTGAAGTGGCGACTCTATTCCAAATAAAAAACGTGCCTCTTCAAATTCCTGAAAGGAAAACGCATTAACCAAGTCCTTCTGGACTTCTTACAACCCGTTAAAAAACATTTTTTCAAAACTTGCGTTATTTAGAACAATTCTAAACAAAAAATTATGAGACGATCTATTTTATTCTTGTTCTTGATTGTTGGATTACTTGCTTGCGAAGAGGAGAACGTGCCTGTTTCCCCTAGTGCCAACAATGCTACATTAAATTCAGTATTAACCGACCCTGCTGGTCTCAGAATCAATGAATTCATTGAAGATGGCGCCAACAAAACGAGCCTCTTTAATTCCTTTTTATTTGTGTTTGATGCCAACGGAAATGTTACTGCAACTAACGCTAGCGCACAAATCTCGGGGTCATATTTGGTTTTTCAAGATGACGGCAAAACGGAATTAATGATGACTTTCCCCATCAACGGCCCATTATATGAGCTTACGGATGACTGGTATTTCATTTCTGCAAACACCAACACGCTCCGTTTTGAAGACAGTGGTGATGTGCTTCAATTTGAAAAACAATAACCTTTAATTCTATTAGCTATGAACACAAAAGTTGTTTTTGTATGTGCTTTATCGCTCTTTTTTCTAGGTCAAAATACTGTTTACGGACAAAGTGATGAAGAGGCGAAAACGCTCTTTTCGAATAGTGCGCCTCTGCAAATTGAAGATGTTGGCTTTTATGGTGCACCGATGTACGGTTACTCACAAATAGATGGTAGCAACGTGTCATTAATCGGTTTTCGCGGAGGCGTTAGTATAAAAGATCGCTTTTCGGTAGGTGCTTTCTATAACATCTCAATAAATCAAATTCGCCCAAACAGCGAAACCATTCCCAATATTTACATGGACTATTGGGCGGTTGGAGGCTTAATTGAATACACCGCCTTTTCAAAAAAATTGGTACATCTCACCTTTCCGTTGCATTTTGGTTACGGTGAAGTTCAAATGGATAGTGAATTTGATTCACCAAACTTGGATGAAGCCAATTTTTTTCTTGTTGAGCCTACTGCGTTGTTAGAAATCAATCTTCATAAATACGCGCGACTTAATATTGGTGCTGGCTATCGTTTTATAGAAAACATGACCTACCGTAATTTGACCCAAACAGACATTTCTGGCTTAACTGGCTATATCGGTTTGAGGTTTGGCCTTTTTAGATAAGCCAATACACACTTGTGTTTTGGTGTTTGGCTTTTCGTTCTTCATGTTGTAATGTATGAGAGGCTTTGTTGGGCACGATTTGAAACCATGTTGTCTTGCCGAGA
>CAYQDW010000092.1:0-6394 GCA_964416385.1 uncultured Cryomorphaceae bacterium
GTGCCCAGGTTGCTGGCATCTACCAGTACCACATCGCCTTTGTTGGTTTTGTCAATAAACAAGATGCTTACGTTGGTGCCTGTGGTGGCAAAAATGTTGCTGGGCATGCTTACCACCCCGGCCAACCATTGTTTTTCTACCAGCCGCTGCCGTATGTTCTTTTCTATACCGCTTTGGGCGGTAATAAAACCCGTTGGCACTACAATGGCAGCTTTACCTTTTGGCCCCAAAACATGCATGATGTGCTGGATAAAGAGCAGGTAAATGGCCATGCTGTCTTTCTTGGCCTTGGGCACATTGGGTATGCCCGCAAAAAAGCGTTCGTTATTGGCTTTTGTTTCCAGATTATCGCGGTATTCGCTAAAGTCTAGCTTAAACGGTGGGTTGCTAACAATGTAATCAAAGCTATCTGGCCAATCTTTGCTTTGGTAGGGGTGCGAGATGGTATTGCCCTCAATAATGTTGGGTATGCTGTGCACCAGGTTGTTTAGTATCAGGTTTAAGCGCAGCATGCTGCTACTTTTCTGGCTAATATCTTGCGCATATAGGGTGCACTTTTCTTCGCCTATCTGGTGGGCCAGGTTCATGAGCAGGGTACCAGAGCCCGCACTGGGGTCATGGCAAGTTGCGTTTTTTACATCTTCATGTACAAGGCAACGCGCCATAATTTTGGCCACGGCATGCGGGGTGTAATACTCGGCATACTTGCCACCGCCATCTTTATTGTAGTCTTTAATCAGGTACTCAAAAATGGTGGCGTAAAAATCAAACTTCTCCGCAAAAATGTGCTCAAAGCTAAAAGGCATGAGCTTGTTTATAAGTCCTTTACAGAAATCATCTCTACGCGAGGGGTCATTCACATATTCACTTAGGCGCTCAAAAAGGGCAATGCGGGCACCGCCTTGTGTTTTTACGGCAAAAATTTCGCTATTGGTTGCTGCAATATCCCGAAGGGTTTCATCCAAAAATTTGGCAAACTCGGGCTTGTTTTGTTGGCTGTTTATGTACTCTAGCAGATGGGTGGGTTTTAATACAGCCGTATTTTCGCCCAACATCATCACCATGAGGTTATAGTCATCTTCCGGAATAGCGGTTAAGGCTTCATAGATATTTTTTACCTGAGCCAATTCAGGTTTTTGCTCTTTTAAATCTCGTACAAACTTGTCATTCATCAATTTGTACTGAAACATCTGCACGATGATCTTGTACTCATTGCCATCATTGCCTAAGCCGTAATTGGCACAAACGCTTTTCAGATCGTCTATAAGTGCTTTTGTTTTCTTTTGGTAATCTACTGTCATGCTGCTCTTCCGTTGTATTCATCCAGATATTCACGCACCACCAATTTGTTAATGTAACGGGCGTTCTCTGCGTTAATGGGTATGTTGTGTTTTTTATTGAATTGTTCTATGATGAGGCGCGTCATCATACGCTCAATGTAGGCCTCATTTACCAGGGCGCGGCTATTGTTCAAAATATAATCATCGGCCTCTGCTTTTAGGTCTTTTAGGGCTTCAAAAAGTGCTTTCTCGCTGGTGGTAGGTTCGCCCTTTTCCATCAATCGTTTATGGATGCGGGCATATTTGGCATCCATTAAATACTTGCCCTGCAAGAGCTTATTTATGCGATCATTCTCTTTGGCCTTGTTGTATATGCTGCCTAAGGCCTTCATGTTGGCCTCCATTTCTTCTTTGGTTATCTCGGTTAGCTTCTTCGATTTAAAGAGGCGTTCCAACTCTTCGCGCAAGCTGATAAATTCTGGCGAGTGCTTGTCTAGATTATTGGCCAGGGCTTCGCGGGTTTTACGCAGCAAGTCATTGTGGGCATCGGCCAGTACCATCTCTTCTGCACTAACCTTGGTAAAGGCAAACAGTACATCTTCTAAGGCAATGTTAAGGATGCTGGTGGTGTCTAACCCGCTCTCTAGCGCTTCTTTCTGGTTGATTAGGTTTAAGCGGTTTTCTGCTTGGGTGGCCAGTTGGCCCAACTTTCTAAAATCTAGTTTGTCTAACAGCTCATAGTGGCCGGTAAGGCGAATGAGGTTGTACAAACTCCGTGAAGCATTCAAGGCCTTAACGATGCCCAGCATGGTTGCACGGTCTTCTATGTTATTGATTTGTTGGGTAAAAAGCTCTGCGTTCAGGGTATCGTAGCGGAAGAGCACTTCTTCAATACCGTTAATTTGCGCTTCCATCTCTTCGGCTGTGAGAAACAGGTTGGAGTAGCTTTCCATTTCATCGCCCAATTCGGCCTGCAATTCGTCAAAATAGGCTTTATTGGTTTTATCGAACTCTGCTTCTATGTTGGCAAAATCTACTACATAACCAAAGCGGAAATCATTGTATCGTCTGTTTACCCGCGTTAAGGTTTGCAAGAGGTTGTGAGATTTTACAATACGGCCCAAGTAGAGCTTCTTTAGCCGTTTGGCATCAAAGCCAGTAAGCAGCATGTTATAGACAATGAGCAAATCAACTTTGCCTTCCTTAAATTCTTCTACGGCTGATTTCCGCGCCTCCTTAGTTTCAACATCATGCAGGATTAGGGTGGCAGATTTTACTTTTTGGTCAGTTTTTGTCTCATTTTTATAAACCGCTCTCGACTCTGCTGCTTGCAATAGATCAGGCTCCGTTACATGACCATATTTGACTATGAATTGATGATATAGGGCCCTGGCCTGCTCAGATGAATCACAAACTACCATTGCTCCAATGCTATTATCGCCAAAGCGCACCCGCGACTCTTCAAAGTCTTCTATGATATAATCAAGCAAAGCCGCCACATATTTGGGGTGGGCAAAAAGCTTTTTCTTTTTGGTTTTGCCTTTTAAAACTTTGATGCTATCCAGGGTTTCTTTCAAGGCCATCTTGTACTCGGTCTTTATCTCTTCACGTATCAACCTGAGTGTGTAATGGTCTTTTATAGACGAATTGTAGTAGTATTTGTGGATATAATCGCCAAAGAGGCTGCGCGATGTATAATCTTTACCCAACAATGGGGTACCGGTTAGGCCAATGTTTACCGCATTGGGGTCTGATTCTTTGAGGTTGGCCAAAAATGAACCTTTGGGGTTATAGCTGCGGTGTACTTCATCCAGAAAATAGACGCGCTGAATATTGGTGTCATAATCTGTATTGCGCACCACGTCAGGGTCATCTTTAAACTTTTGAATGTTTACCACCGTGATTTCGCGCACGCCCGTATCGTTATGTATGGCCATAGGCGACTTGATTTCTCTGGCGAATGCAGCTTTATCGCTGATCTTGTTCACCTTTAAGCCACGTGCCTCAAATTCTCGCGAAGCCTGGGTGAGCAGGTCTAATCTGTCTACAATAAAATAGAACTTGGCCAGAACACCCTTCTCCTGATAATAGTCGGTTAGCCTGTGTGTTGCATAGTAAGACAATGCTGTTTTGCCACTACCTTGGGTATGCCAAATAATGCCCTTTTTAACGCCAGCATCTAGTTTGGCTTCAATCGCTTTGGCCGCAAAAAATTGCGGATATCGCATGACGTGTTTTTCCAACCCAGCAAATTCATTCACATAAGCCAAACCATATTGCAGTAAATAGGCCAAGCGTGGCTTACTGAATAACGAGGTGCAAATGCTGTTGGTGGGCGAATTGGGGTTCTTGTTGGTGACAAACTCGGGTGTATCCTTGATGCTAACAAGGTTATTGTCTTTTAAAATAATATTCTCGTCTTCGTCTGTCAATTCCCCAATCAGACTTTGGAGCTCATCGGCATTTTCTTCCCTGAAATAATTAAAAATCGGCTTTTTATATGCCGTGGCGGCATAAAATGCACCTTGCAACGGTTCAATATCAGCATCATCATACGGCATGTTGTTGCTAAAAACCATGAGCTGCGTGATGTTGATGAATTTGCGGAACTTCTTGTTTTGGAAACGTTCATTCATCCGGTTGCGCTCTGCTAAAATACCTTCGCGATTGTTTGGTATTTTAACCTCAATAAAAGCCAGCGGCATACCGTTAATCAGCAGCGTAATATCAGGTCTAAACTCTTCATCATCATTGATGCAGGGCAGTTCTGTAACCACATTAAACGCATTGCTTTCAAAGTTTTCGAAGTCAATGAGCTTTACACCACTTCGAGAAGTAAGCCGCTTATAGAACATGCGGCCCAGATCTTCATTTTCAAGTTCCAGCGAAATGTCCTTTAAGAGTTGGTCAAGGTCAAAGGCTGTTAGATCCGGATTCAGCCGGGCCACATTTGCTTTAAAGATTTCGGGGAAAATGTTCGTTTGGGTATCCCATGTTGCATTTTTTAATGACAAGTAGGTATAGCCCAACTTGCACAATTGCAAAAGAGCCGGAATTTTTACGCGCGCATCTTCGTTGAATTTCATTTAAGGTTTGTGGTTGTAGGTTTAAACCAACTCAAAACATGGTTTTAATTGGTTCGACCAATATTACAAAAAAGCCAACAAAACAAGCAAGTCAAATCTGAGGGCCAAAATAGCAGGGCTAAAATTAGGGGGTATCATTGGGGGGCTAATGATAATTATACGGTATAAAATACAATTATATGCCTAAAAAAAAGGCAAATTAGGGTGTTTGGTTTTGTGGTAAGCCAAAATCTTTACTGTTCTATAGTTTGCGCAAATATTATTGTTGTTATGATTTTTAGGTTCATATAGTAGTTTATAGTTAGCAACTCTCGTAAACTTCTTCTAGATCTTTGAACGAGGAAAATGCAATGCTCCAGTTTTAACTTTTATTACATTAAAAACACAACCAAGTAAAAGCGCTCCTATGGCTAAATTCAGGGCAAAATCTATTCACCAAAATAGGGGGGCAAAGTTTAAAAAGCGTGTGTTTTATGCAAAAAACAGCCAGAAATAGCCCCCTACTTTGATACCTAAAGATGAAAGGCCAAATCTTAAAGTGAAAAACTTTCTGCTACTTGTTTCATGGCCTGATTTATCACTGGCACATTCATTTTAGCATAAACATGAACCATTTTACTAGAGGTAAGTGCCATCATTGCTTCAACATGTTCTCGCGCTATACCATTATTAGTGGCTATGGTTGAGGCAAACGTATGTCTTCCTATATGCGTTGTAATTGGTTTTTGAATTTTTGCCAACTCCTTTACTGCTCGGAGATATTTGTTCATTGTTTGTAGGGTATACACAGGAAGTGCCTTTTCAGGATGATAGGTTTTATACCTTTCTAAAATTTCAATAGCCTGTGGTATGAGTGGAATGATTGCTCGGTTTTTAGTTTTATGACGTATTTTATCAATGTAAATATTTCCACCCTCATTAATGATGTGCTTGTGTTCTAAGGCTTCTACGTCTACATGGGCAAGACCTGTTAAACATTGGAATACAAAAACATCACGCACCTTTAGTACACCTTCATGGTTCGTCTCAATAGAAAGAATTCTTTTGATCTCTTCTATGGTCAAAGGTTGCCGGTTTACCTTATCGTCTTTCAGCTTCCATCCGTGAAAAGGGTCTTTATCCAGCATTTCTTTACCAACTGCATAATTCAATACGGCTTTTAATTTCCGCAGTACCTTATTAGCGGTATTCACACTTACTCTACGAATCAGATATTCATAAAAATCCATGATGAAGCTTTGCTTAATCTGCTTTATGGCGATGTCTTTCTTGCCAATTTCAGCGAAATAACCTTTCAAGTGATGTAAGGCATTTTTATAAAGCTTTACAGTATCATTTGTATAAGTCCTTCCTACAAGTTCAGATAACTGATTAATGCGAGTTTCAAAAAGCGACAATAAGGTAATTACTTCTTCCTTACCCATTAATTTGGAGATGAAAGTGTCAAAATCATATTCCTCATTTGCCTGCTCCATTCGCCAATATCGGTTTTTAACAAAGTCCATCATATCGTCTAATTTTCTGTTCGCTGTTAATGCAAAGCGACTGTCAGAATTAAAACGCTGAAGGTGCCTAGCCCATTTATTATGCGGGCCATTAATACCCGTTGCTAGTACCTTTTCTTTCCCCTTGTATTTAATGCGCATATAAATGGGTACACCAGTCTTGGTAATATCACCTCTTACGCTTGATGGACGCGCGAAAAAAACATAGCTAAAATCTAAAGTTGTCATGTGCACAAATTTTTGGTTAAACATCGATTTTAACCCGTTTTAAATCAACTGGAAATTTGGCGCATTTTATTGAATTACAGAACGTTGCACTTATTTTGTGCAACAGAAAACCAAAAAAGGCTTGCTGCACAAATATTGCACGACCGAAGTGCCATAATCTGCTTTTTATTGCACTAGGCACAAATAAAAAAAGCCTGTAAACTATTCATTTACAGGCTTTTGCACTATTTTACATTGCGTTACAGCGGTCCGGACGGGACTCGAACCCGCGACCCCATGCGTGACAGGCATGTAT
>CAYQDW010000093.1:0-6096 GCA_964416385.1 uncultured Cryomorphaceae bacterium
TTTGTAACCATCTCCAGATTCAGGCTTTTACCACCAACGCACAAGTCAACAAACTTTACTTTTTGTGGCTTATCCCCGCCATCAAGGGGTTTGTACACCTTGAGTTTGGCAAAGTCATTGGCATTAGTAGTAAGCAGGTTTTTCCATTCTGAAGAAGGAACCTCGGGGAAGTAGCTCATTAAGAAGGCCAGCGCTCCGGTAACTACCGGTGCAGCCATACTGGTACCGCTGTTATAGTCGTATTCATTGCCGCCAGGCATGGTAGAGTAGATGTCATATCCCGGTGCAAAAAGGTCTACAGTAAAAGGGCCATAATTGCTAAATGGTGCGATGTAACCTTTTTTACTGGTTGTGTTTTTATGAGCTCCAATTTCAAACCAGTAGGGGCTTTTGGCGTTTTTATTAACCGGATAGTGTTCTGTATTATCAATACTTATGGCGTCATTACCTGCGGCATGCACCAGTATCACGCCTTTTTTCTCTGCAACTTCAATCGCGCGTTTTACCCAGTCGCTATTGGTAGCATAGTATTTGCCAAAACTCATATTGATGATTTGTGCCCCGTTGCGCACCGCGTATAATATGGCGTTGGCAACATCTTTATCATACTCATCACCATCAGGCACGCAACGCACTACCATGAGCTGAACGTTGTTAGGCGCAATGCCATCAACACCAATGTTATTATCGCGTACAGCGCCAACAATACCAGCCACATGTGTGCCATGAGAGGGGTCTGTGGCCATAATATCATTGTTGCCATAAATGCTGTCGTTCCAATTGGTAAGATCATCGCCCACAATGGCGCGGGGGTCATAATCTGCATTGAGATTATAGTTTACTGTTTTCTCCGCCTGTTCTTTCCATTCTTTGATGTCTTTAGCAGTAACATTCATGCTGCTCAGATATAAAAGAAATCCTCGCGAACGCGCTTCTTCGTCTGTTTTTGGTGTGTAAGCAGACAAATCACTTTTTGTGTAATTGCCATTATTCAGTGCCACGCCCATTACGCTGTGTGCGTTCATAAAAAGCTCAAGAATCTGCTTTGCTTGCGCAAGTGAGGCGTCTGCTTCTTTCTTCTTTTTGTTTATTTCTTCTTTGGTCTTTTCAAACAGGGTAACTTCTTCCATAGTTAGCTTTTCGCCATTCCATCGCTTAGCGTTTAAAGCGCGGTTTATACGAACCATTTCTAGATTGGCGTAAACTACATTTCCTGTATCGCCACCCAGAAAATTCCAGCCGTGTATATCATCAATAAAACCGTTGTTATCATCATCAATGCCATTGCCGGGAATTTCATCAGCATTTACCCAAAGGTTGGCCTTTAAATCTTCGTGGGTTGTATCTATACCGCTATCCAGAATAGCTACAATCACTGGTTTGGGTTCGCGATTGGCCACAAGTTCAAATGCTTGTTTTGCCCCAATACCTGCCGTGTACTTATCATCTTTCTGACTTAATAGATGCCAGTCTTTGTTTGGTTTTTCTTGTGCAACAGCAGGTGATAAAATTGCCGCAAACAGCACAGAAAACAATATTTTGTTAAGCATAACAATCAACGATTAAAGTAATGGCGCAAGTATAATAACTATTGCCATTGCTTTTTGTGACCGTGATGAGAATTAGGATAGCCTTAACGTAGGGAAATATTACGCCATCAGCCTATAACCCAGCCGTTATTTTTAGGTTATTGCGTTTTGGTAGAACGGCTGCGTTTTAAATCTTCACAAAATTTTCGCGCTCTACCCAAGTAGATATGTTAAGGCCAAGAGCAATCCGGTATTTGTCTTTGCGTATTTCTTCGATGGTGCCGCGTTTGTTGGTTGCTAAAAGCTTAACCTTATCACCCATGCTTACAGGCTCTTCCAGTTGTTTCTTGAGCTTGGCGGCTGCCTGTTTATTTAATTTACGCGTTGTTTTTTGGCGATTTTTCTTTACCTCGCCCGCGCGCTCACCCAGCAGTTTCATAATGCGCTCCATGATTTCTTTCTTCTTTTTAATGGTGCGCTCTTTAATGTAGCTATTTGCCAGGTTTTCGAATCTACTGCCCCACATCAGGGTTTCTGTTTGATCTTCAATTTGCTTTTGGAGGCGTTGCAATTTGTTTTCTAGTTGGGCGATTTTGCCTGTGTGTTTTTCTTTGAGTTCATTGAGCTCTGCCAAACGGGTAAACAATTTTTCGCGTGCCGTAGTTAGCTCGTTCTTTTCAGTTTGTACCGCTACGAGTAACGCGTCTATGGCCACGGTACGGTTGTCTAGTTTTTCGCGTGCTGCGGCAATAATACGCTTGCTAATACCCACCCTGTTGGCAACTTCAAAGGTGTAGCTAGAGCCTGGCGTGCCAATGGTGAGGGTGTACTCTGGTGTAAAAGTTTGGCTGTTAAACGCCATGTTGGCATTTACCACTCCGGGCAGGCTGCCGGCAAGGGCCTTTATGCTGTTGTAATGGGTGGTTAGCACGCTGTAAACGCCAGCGTTATTCAATTCTGTTAAGAAAACCTGCGCCAGGGCGCTGCCCAATTCGGGGTCGCTACCAGAGCCAAACTCATCAATTAAAACAAGTGAATGGCCATCAGCTTCAGCCAAAAAAACGTTCATTTTACTGAGTTTGCTACTGTAGGTGCTTAGCTCATCAGCAATACTTTGTGCATCACCAATATCGCCCATAAGCGTTTGGTACCACCCAAAACTACTTCTCGGGTTAACAGGAACCAATAGTCCGCTCTGAACCATAAGCTGCAGGAGCCCCATTGTTTTTAGGGTGATGCTTTTTCCCCCGGCATTGGGCCCGCTTATTACCAGCATGCGCTGTTCATCGTTTAGGGCTGCATCTAGCGGAATGACCGGTTTTTTCTTGAGGTTGTTGTAATAGCGAAGTACGGGGTTTATCGCCTGCACCAATGTGGTACCTGGGCTTTTGCGCAGGTTGGGCAAACAGGCATCTTCTGCCAGTGCATAGCGCGCTTTAGCGTGTATAAAATCTATGGTGCGGATGATGCGCGTTTGTTCAGTTAGCTCTGGTAAAAACCCAGCCAAAAACTGAGAAAGCTGTTTTAGAATGCGCTTGATTTCGCGCTCTTCATCCTCAAGCAATAATGTAATTTCATTATTAATTTCAATGGTTTCTTGCGGCTCTACAAACAAGAGGCTGTGTTTGGCACTGCTGCCATGAAAAATGCCTTTTGCTTGTCCTTTATAGCTGGCATTTACGGCCAGCACCCTACGGTCGTCATGCACGCTTTCTTGTATTTGCCCTAAAATACCGGCTGCCTCATAGCGTTTGGCAATCTTGTAAAATATGCGGTCTGCGGCAGCACGCTTGCGGGTAAGGTCGTGCCGTATTTGTTTAAGCGCATCGCTTGCCGTGCTTTTTACGTTGCCGCGAAGATCAAAAATGCGGTCTATTTCTGTGGGAATGGCCTTGTTGGGCAGCATGTCTTTAAAGTGTAGCAACATGCTAGGCGCCAGCTCTTTTTGTTTGGTGAAGAAGGTGAGCAGGCTGTTAAAGGTTTCTACCAGCTCTTTAAGTTGCATACACGCTTCGGGCTCTAAAATGGCATTGCGCATTTTTAAGCGCAGCAGAATGGCATCTACCTCTGCGGCAGAAAGTGCAGGTACGCCAGACCCTGACTGGTAGATCCCCAATACTTCATTTACTTCTGTAAGCGCAATGCGCGCCTGCCTGAAATGCGTAAACGGAAGCAGGTTTAGAAGTCGCTCACGCGCAGCATTAGTAGCGGCATAAGTGGCCACACGCTGGCGCACAAAATCAAATTCAACCTCTGTTATGAGGCTTTCGGGGTAGAGTTTCAACGCGGAGATTATTTGCTAAAGCAACAAAGGTAGGCGGCTTACGGTTTGCGGCAAGATGGGAATGTTTGAAAAAGAACGTGGTTTAAATGCTACTAAATAACTACGCAAAGGGATTTCCGCCATAGGCGGAGCGCTCGCAAGCTCGGTTCGCACGGTAGGGCGGCTGCACGGCACGGATTGCAAAACCGCGGCAGCGTGTGTAGACGTATTTTCAAGGAAAAAGAATGAAATTTATATTTGCCGAGCTTTGAAATCGAGAGTTGATATATGAGGCAGGAATTGTCGTAATCGGCTTCAATAATCAAGTTATTGGCTAGCAGAAATTCTAATTTCTTTTGAATCGAAAAATTATCATTTAACTAAAAAATATAATCAGTATCTCTAATGAAAAACATCAGAAGTATTTTAACCATCATTATTTGTTTATTGGTAAGTGAAGTATATGCTCAATATTCTTATACATCTTATAAAAATTATTGGTTCAAAAAATTTTTAACTACAGAAACACTTGTGCCAATTACAGGAATTCAAAGTGTTGATAATAAAATCAGAGAGACTTTAAGCGAACATTGGACCTATACTGAGTTAAGATATGTTCCTGTTGATGATTTAGATGATTACAAGGAAACAGATAATGTTTCAATTATCAACTTGTTTTCTTACAATATAAATAATGCTTTTGGCAACACAAGTTTGTGTTTATATATTCCTGCGAATATTGATGAAACGCGGTTGACCAATGTAATCGCCTCTGTTCCGATTAAATGCGGGTTTTCGTATAAGGAAAATTTTGAGGCTGAATGCGGATTTGAACAGATTGATTATAAAATTTCCATTTTATTGAAGCAATTGATAGAGGTCATAGAATTTGTTGTAAACGAGAAATATAAACCCACTTTAGCTCATGTTACAGGTATAAATAAATACGTTGAAGAATTCAATCATAAAGTAAAAAGTATTTATCATGTTAAATACAAGACCTTGCTGTTGTCTGATGACTTTTTTAATAATAAAATGGACCCTACTAAATTTAAAAAATATTACAAACTTGATTTTAAGATAGTAGATGAAAAAGAGTATCAAGAAATAGTAAATTCAGAAAGTGAAGAGTATTTAATATTAACGCAATCAAATATTCCAAATAACATAATAACAGTTTTTGATTTTGAAAAAAGGGAAACGCTTTATATAGGGTTAAACTTTGCTAAAAGTCCTTTTACTACTGTTTCAAAAATGAGCAGACTAAATCGAAAACAAGTAAAACGCCTAAATAAGCATATTCAAAAGATAACTGGCGAATAATCTAAGGCATGTGGGCGCTAAGTATTGGCGGGCTAGAATTTAGCGGTATGAACCAAGGGCAATTATATTTTTCTTTCTGTCCAATTGGATTAACGCTAAAAGCGCGTTTAATCTAAGCCATGTAAACGCTGTTTGGTTGTTTGAATAGGGTTAACGGCGCATTAAAACCGGTTAGATTTACTTTGCTGCTTGTTCATGCTGACTGTAAATTCTTTGACACACTTTGTCCATGAGGTTAAAAGCGGTGTAATCAGGATTAGCTGCCCGTGTAATACTGGTTAAGGTTTTTACTGCGTTGTAAAGCACTTCATTGTCTTTAGAACTAATACGTTCTATTAATTTTATTTGGTTGCTACCTTTTGCAGATTGTGAAACAATCACTTCCGCAGATTCCTCATCTATGGCAAATAAATAGGTCATGATTAAAGTTTTAAAATTTATACGCGTTATCTATGGTGGTGACATCTGCCACTGGGGTCTTTTGTTTTGTTTTTACAACGCGTGCCCTTTTGTGTAATGCCCGTGCATTGCGTTGCTATTGCGGTTTTTGTCGAAGAATTTTTGGAGGAACCTTTACAACCACCATGCCCTACAACCCGATGATGAATGTTGCAAGTATTGCCGTTAGACTTGCTTCTGTTACAGCTTCCGCAGAGCAATTGAATGTTAGATGGTTCGCTACCACCACCACAAGAAAAGGGCTTAATGTGGTCATATTCTAAATCTGAAGTTGTACCGCAACATTGGCACTTGCCGCCATCACGCGCAAACACTATTTTTTTGGTTTGTGCAGAGATATACCGGCTTTGCGCAAAGCCCGCGATGCTAAATAGAATCAGTAATAAGAGTAGAAGTATTCTTTTCATTTTGTTGGATTGGATTGATATTTCATCACGTAACTGGCCAGCCAAAGTACGTGCATGCGCGAATATCCGTAATAATAATAGATTTTAAAAAGGGTTTGGCTTCAACACCTATGCT
>CAYQDW010000094.1:0-5819 GCA_964416385.1 uncultured Cryomorphaceae bacterium
TAAAAAACGCTAAAGCGGAAACAGAGCATTACCGTATTCCTATTTATTGTGCTAAATCCTGAATAGAACTTCAAACCTCTCCCGATGACTATCGGGACTTCAAATCAACAGATCCGGCTGCCACATACTGTGGCTCTCTACCTTTACTAACATGCTGTGGTAGGCGCTGTACCATTCTTTACCGTGGCTTTTTGCGTTTTGGTGCGTGTGGTTCTTTCGCCAAGCATCAATAGCGTCCATATCGCGCCAATAGCTAATAAATATTCTACGGGTATCCGAACCGGTTACTTCATAGCCTAAAAAACCTGGAATGTGTTGCACTTCACGCAAGGTAGCTTCATCTGCTGTCGCATAACCTTCTCGGGTTTGGCTGGGCACATAGCTAAAAATGTTGGCGTAAAATGGGGGTTGGAGTTTGGTTCTGTCTAACATGATTTTATTTTATGATTTCGGTTCCATCAACCTTCCCATAAATAAAATGGCCTGTGTTTCATCATCAATGATATAAAACAAAAAAGGGTGGTCGGCAATAAATTCTTTGGGCTGCGGTGGCTCATAAACCGAAATGCTTTCCAGGGTCATGATCACAGCTGTTGCTGCTGCGGCTTCTGTGCCTTCCTCGTCAATTTCTATGAACGCTTTGTGCACCACGCTGCTTATAAACAGGTCATTTTTTGGTGTCATCTTGCTGAAATCAGCATCTGCTCCAAATGCCAATGTCATGCCCATATTCTGCAAATAGCCGTTCAAATTAAGCGGTAGCGTCATCTTAAATTTGGGCAAAGCCAGAATTACTTCAGGGGTATAGGCATATAGCACAGATTGGAATGTGCTTGCATTCATTTGAGCTTCTACTTTTTCGAGATCTTTCGTTTTATGCGGCAAAACCACAATCATACTTTGCTTTTCGCCTTTATAGGGCAGGCGAATGATCTTTGCCAAATCGGTTTCGGTGTAATTCAAGCTTCCGACATAATTCATGAAAGGCGTTTCAGTCTTGGTTCCATCGGCTTTGTAAAACTTCTTGTCACGTGTTTCCTTTTTGTCAAATTGATAAAGCCAATCGCCCTTAAAGTAAATGGCATTGGTCAAAACCAATCGGGTATCGATATTTATTCCGCCTGGAGGAATCAGATCTTTTATTCGCTCTTCGGTTTGGTCTTCAACCCATTTGTTTATTTCCATCCTGCTGCCTTCTGGCGCGCTGCGGAAGTTCATCTTTTGTAGTGGAGAATGATAGGCCTGAGCGTTGAGGTCAACAAAGTCCTGTACCAACTTGTATTTTTCTTCGCCCCATAGCCTGTTGGCAATACGCAGTTGTATGTTGCTTTCGGCATTCGCTTCTAGTCGGCTCAGGTATTTCCCGTAATCGGTATGGAATGCAGGGTTGTTTGGTGCAAAATGCATAACCTCCGCCATTTGAGTTTCATTGTCCCCTGCGGCCCCCGCATAGGTCATTGCCAGTGCGGTAGAAATACTAAAAGGCGAAATAAAAATGTTACCTGTTTGTGTTTTTGCAATCTCGCTGTAAAGGTCAAAAGCAAAGTCATTATTGTGCTTAGCAATTTCTTGCGGAGTAGATACCGGACTTCCTGCCAGAAGTAAAATGGCGGCAGGCGTTATCCAAAAAGCGCCTTTATTCATGGTGTTTTTTTAATTAATAGCCGGGTTCATAATGCGTCCCATAAAGAGGATGGCACCGGTTTGGTCATCAATGATGTAGAATAAAAATGGGTGGTCTGCTACAAACGTTTCGGGTTTTGGTTCTGCCGCATTTGTAGAGGTGAGTACCATAACCACTGCAGTTGCTGCCGCCGCTTCGGTGCCTTCTTCATTAACTTCGATAAAGGCTTTGTGAATCACATCAGAGATCATCAGATCCTGACTTTCGGTCATCAAACTGAAATCTGCTTTTTCGGTAAAGGCGATCTGAATACCCATATCCTGGAGGTAGCTGTTAAGCGACAACGGCTGGGTGATTTTGAACTTCGGTAGGGCCAGTTCAACCTCGGGTTTATAGCCGTAATTAAGCTGTTGAAAGCTACTGCTGTTGATTTCCTTTTCTACATCTTCTAGCGAAACATTTTCATGCGGTAATACCACCACCATGCTTTGCTTTTCGCCTTTATAGGGCAGTTTTATCATTTTATATTTAGGTGCATGATGAAAATCAAATGCGCCATCAAAATGCATAAAGAGCGCTTTAACTGTGCCGCCATCGGCCAAGTTAAATTTCTTTTCCTTGGTTTTCTTTGGTTTGAATTGATACAGCCAATCGCCCTTGAAATAGATGGCATTGGTGAGCACCAAACGCGTGTCTGTGGTTATCATCCCCTCTGGAATCAGGTCTTTAATACGTTGCTCGGTCTTGTCAGCTACCCAGGTATTAATTGCTTTGCGGCTTCCATCCGGACTATGTATAAAATCCATAGGTTTTAATGGAGAATCATAGGCCCGTTTGTTCAATGCTACAAAGTCATCCCGCAGTTTATAGGTCTTTTCGCCCCACAACCTATTGGCAATGCGCAGTTGGATGTTGCCCTTGGCGTTGTCTTCCAATGCGTTGAGGTAGGAGCCATAGGCATAATGAAAATCAGGTTCATTTGGCCCAAAGCGCATGGTTTTTGCCATTTCTGTGGCGGTTTGGCCATTTGCTCCGGCATAGGTCATGGCCATAGCGGTTGAGATGCTAAAGGGCGAAAAAAAGAGGTTTCCACTTTCTTTTGCGGCTACGCGCTGATAAAGATCAAAGGCGAACATATTGTTGCCAAGCGCAATGCTTTCCGGGCCACTTTGCCTGGTGGGGCTGGTGGCCGATAGCATTATAAGTAATGTTGCAGCTGCTACAATTGGGCGAACAGTCATGTGGTACAATTTTTTTGTGTTGAGGTTTTGGCAACAATCAGGCCATAAAAGTAACAAGCCCCGCAGTTGCGAGGCTTGACATTAAATTTTATTGAATACTAAATTTCCCTCGGGCCAATGATCGGTTCTGGTCTTTAAGGATAACATCAAACAAATACATGCCAGATGACAAATGGGTTGTTTCAAACTCAAACCGTTTGCCATTTACGGAATAGGGTATTTGAGCCAATTGCCCTGTAACCGTGCTTATTTGCAAAACCAAATTGTTGGGCGAAACATTAGCGGGTAGATCAATGAAAGCCCTGCCTGTTACCGGGTTGGGATAAACATTTGGCTGATAATCTAGCGCAAACTCATCAATATTAATGTTTTTGATGGTGAGTTGCTTGCAGATGGAATCTTGCCCATATTGGTTGGCAACTTTTAAACAAACGGTATAGGTGCCGTTTTGAGGATATGTGTATGAAGGATTTTTAACGTTACTAGTGTCATTGTTATAGCCAAAATCCCAATGCCAACTGGTGGGTGTATTGCCGCTCTGGTCTGTAAAGTTGATTACGGGTGCCATGCTGCTATCTATGCTAAAATTAGCCACAGGAAGCGGTGCGTTAGAAACTACCAATCCCATTAAGAAGTCTTCCGTTAATTTAGAACGGTAGGCTGCCCAAGCATTCCCCAAAATTTCGTAGCTGCGTGCAGACGCTGGTGGCGTAAGGTCGCGACCAATTTGTATGCCATCGCCACCCATATACCAAACCAGATAAACGCCACCTTGCGTAACCCATATAGGGGTATTTTGCCAGGTAACCTGGTTGTAGCTGCCAACATTTATATTTCCTGGCGGAACATAAATTGAGTCCAAAAGCGTTCCTGGTCCGCCATTGGTGCCATTATCATCATATACCATAGCGCTAAAGCCTACTGGTGTTGTACCATTTGCGCTGATGTAAAATTGTGCACCATCAATCTGAGCGGGGTAGCGTGGTGGTTCAATATAAACCCCAATTCCACCATTGCCGCCATTCCAGCTAAGTCCTGCACCATCAGGGGCGCCATCGCTATAGTCAAGAATGTATGAGGCAAGACTGGTGTTTACGGCAATAATCTTTTGTTGTTTACGGTTGTTTGCAGCTACAAGATCACCCGTAATGCCTTGCACGCGAGATGAAAACCTGAAAGTAGCGGCAAACTGTGCGAAGAATGTATTTGAAAAAGTGATGGTGGTATCTTCACCTGGCTGTAAACCATTAACTGTTGCTGTGCCATTGCTCAAGGCCGTGTTGCCCGTGTATATGCTATCCGTTACGGTGAAACTTGTAAGCGGCTGGTTGCCAAAATTCTTCACATTGCTTTTTAGGGTGTAGGGAGTATTAGAAACCCGAATAAAATATCCGCCATTAGCCTCGTTATTGTTCCAGTTTATGCCGCCATCTTTAACGGCATAAGTTACATTGCTTGGATAGTAATACTTGATGGCTGAAAGATTGGGTGGAACAACATCTATGAGCGTTTGCAGCCCTAAAGCTCCGGTGTTGTTTTCTATGCCTGTTGCACAATCTATTGGTGTTGTTGCAGAGCCTGCTTGCATGTTTTTAAAGTTCATATGAATGTGCTTATCTGCACTGGTAAATATCACCTGAAAAGAATTGCTACCTGTATATCCGTTGGTTACTTCCCAATAGGGAACATTGATATAGCTGATTATTAACGAATCATTGGTGGCATAATAAAAGCACTGCGCAGGATTGTTGGCTCCTGAAAAATTCAAGTCGCTAAGATGTATAGCTACAAAGTCGTTGGCACCTCCAGAATTTGGAATATTACCGGGAAATGGAGAGGCGATGTTTGCACCATTAAAACTGATGTAGCCATTGCTGCCAATCCAAAATTGGGTAATGGGGTACCAATAAAACTGAAATCCCGCAGGTAGCGGATATGGCCCAACAACATTATCATCAGCCAGGCCAGCTACTTCAGAACCTCGTGAAGTAATATCCACCCAATTGTAAGCGGGCGGAGAAACTGTATGGTTACTGTTCTTCCATGTGTAGCCATAAGCATCTGGTCCGCCTGCGGTTTGGGCTAAGATCCAGCTAAATGAAAATACTAAACTGAAAACGAGAATAA
Organism: uncultured Cryomorphaceae bacterium; assembly: GCA_964416385.1. Classification (GTDB taxonomy): domain Bacteria; phylum Bacteroidota; class Bacteroidia; order Flavobacteriales; family Schleiferiaceae; genus JAUHWL01. The sequence continues at coordinate 4,993 of CAYQDW010000094.1, forward strand.
TTTTTTTCATGGTAGTTGTGTTTATGATTAATACTGAGTATCAATCAAATGTAACGATATAATTTTGTGCTTCCATTAAATTACTCCTTACCTATGAAGATTCTACTTAGTCTTGTTTTGCTTACTAGCGGCACTTTGTTTCCAAATCATTCAACAATAATTCCTGCGTCATTTTGCGCTTTGGATGCGGTCATTCCAACAATAATCCTTGAGCCCAGGTATGCAACTAAAGAGAATTTTATGGGTTGCCCTGTAGATGGGTATAACGAAAAAAAGGTCTATATGACTAAAATAGGCGCAGAGGCTCTGGCAAATGTTCAGTCAGAATTGCTAACGAAAGGTTTAGGATTAAAAGTATTTGATGCATATCGTCCGCAGCGTGCGGTAGATCATTTTGTGCGTTGGTGTGCTGATCTTAATGACACGTTGAATAAGGCAGTGTACTATCCAAATTTATCTAAGGCCGAGTTAATTCCTGGTGGATACATTGCGCCAAAAAGCGGACATTCTCGCGGAAGTACGGTAGATCTAACTTTGGTACAGCTATCCACAGGTAAAGAACTAGATATGGGTACACCGTGGGATTATTTTGGTTTGGAATCACATGTAAATTATGGAAATCTTACGCAGCAGCAGATAGAGAACAGACAGTTGTTACAGCAAGTGATGGTAAAACATGGATTTAAGCCCCTACTTGAAGAATGGTGGCATTTTACGTTGGTTGATGAACCTTTTCCTGATACCTATTTTGATTTTCCTATCGAATAAAATGCGTTGTGTGTGGGTCATTAGATGATGTTGATAAACCCATAACAAGGAAAGCCCTG
>CAYQDW010000095.1:0-5807 GCA_964416385.1 uncultured Cryomorphaceae bacterium
AAAGAACTTGTACCTTCCCCCCGAGAATCATATTAAACGATGTCAATAGAAGTTTCTAGTCTAGAAAAACGATATGGCGATCAACGCGCCATCAACAATGTTAGTTTTTCATTAAAAAAAGGAGAAATTGTTGGTTTTCTTGGGCCTAATGGTGCAGGAAAAAGCACCACCATGAAAATATTAACGGGTTTTTTACCACAATCATCAGGTACTGCACAAGTGGCCGGTTATGATGTGCGCGAAAACCCAATTAAAGTTAAGTCTGCCGTAGGTTATCTGCCAGAGAACAATCCGCTTTACACTGACATGTACGTAAAAGAATATCTCGCATTTGTTGCCGGAACCTATCGCGTAGAGGCTACAAGAATAGAAGCGTGCATTACTATGACTGGTTTAACCTCAGAAAAACATAAAAAAATCGGTCAACTCAGTAAAGGCTTCCGGCAGCGCGTTGGTTTAGCAGCTGCCCTTTTGCATGATCCAGAGGTATTAATTTTAGACGAACCCACAACGGGCCTAGACCCCAATCAACTGGTAGAAATCCGTCAGCTTATAAAAACCATTGGTCAAGAGAAAACAGTTTTGCTGAGCACGCATATCTTACAGGAGGTAGAGCAACTCTGTGATCGCGTCATCATCATAAACAAAGGTGAGCTCGTTGCAGACAAACCTATAAGTGAGTTAAAAACGCTGCGTGCAACTGCTATCATCACAGTTACATTTGGTAAAGCCATCTCCCTAAACCAACTCAAAAAGGTGTCTGGCGTAACCCGTGTTAATGCCCTGAGCGAAACGCAATTTGAAGTACATACCAAAACAACTTCCACAACTAAAGAAGCGCTCTTTCAATTTGCAATTGCTCAACAAACGTCTATTTTAGAGAGTGTTGAAAAAGATCAAAATCTAGAAGATATTTTTCGGCAGTTAACGCAATAATATGGTCTATTAATGGCTGCAAAAGACAATACACCGCCACTGCACCTAACAAGCAGCTTTCATTTTGAAAGTGTAGAAGATATGCGCGCGCATTTAAGGCGTGAGATGGAAACACCCTTTTACACCCGCGGATACAACCCAACAGTGGCAGAATTGCGGCAGAAACTTGCCACTTTAGAAGCTACAGAAGACGCTTTGGTTTTTAGCAGCGGCAGTGCGGCTGTGGCTATGGCCGTTATGAGCAGTGTAAAAGCTGGCGACCATATTGTTTGTGTTAACAAACCTTATAGCTGGACAAAACACCTACTTGACGTATACTTAAGGCGCTTTGGCATAGAAACCACTTTTGTTCACGGGGATGGCCCTGAACATTTTGAAAGGGCGATACAGCCCAACACAAGGCTATTCTATTTAGAAAGCCCCAACAGCATGACCTTTGAAATGCAGGACATCCGTGCGATATCGGAAATTGCCAAGGCACATCAAATCATCGTGGCAATAGACAATAGTTATGCCTCTCCTGTTTTTCAGCAACCAGCTAAACTTGGCGCAGACCTCATCATCCATTCTGCAACAAAATATTTAAACGGGCATCATGACGTTGTTGCTGGCGTAGTTTGCGGTTCTCGTAAACTCATTAGGCAAATGATGAAAGAAGAATTTATGACGCTCGGTGCCATCATATCACCGCATGATGCATGGATGATTCTTCGGGGCTTGCGCACCCTTGAATTGCGGATGCAAAAACATCATGAAAACGGCCAAGCCATTGCTAATTATCTAGACAAGCATCCAAAGGTTAATCGCGTAAACTATCCCTTCTTGCCGTCAAATCCGCAATATAACCTTGCCAAACAGCAGATGACCGGTGCCGGTGGTCTATTGTCCATTGAACTTAAAACTACCGAACTAGCTGCCGTGGAGCGCTTTTGCAACCAGTTAAAGCATTTTGTAATGGGACCAAGTTGGGGTGGATACGAAAGCATTCAATTTCCGGCATGTGTGCTATATGATGCTGAAAATTACAACACCACTACCCTGCCGTTTACTTTGGTGCGCTTGTTTACCGGACTTGAAGAAGTAGAAACGTTAATCAATGATTTGAACGAAGCTCTTGAAAAATTATAAAAAACCCATTATGCATAGCCATTTAAAATATCTTCTCTTTCTATTTACGGCACTTTGGTTAAGTGCTTGCACACAATCTGGTAAAGAACAGTTAATCAAAGAAGTGATAGATGGCACCAATGCAGACGTTGAAGAAAAAACACCTAAATCGCTTTTCACAGGTATTAGAAAATCATACTATGATGACGAAGAAAAGCAGCTCATGAGCGAGGTAGAATACAAAGAGGGTTACCGCGATGGCACGGCTGTAGATTATTATGAAAGCGGTCAGGTTAGACTTAAAGGCGGCAATATGATGGGTAAAAAGCATGGCGATTTTGTCTTTTACCACGAAGATGGACGTGTATACAGAAAAATGAGCTACGACTATGGCGATTTACATGGATGGGACACCTTGTTTTACAAGAGCGGTAAACCTAAGCACGCTATTCCTTATGACGATGGTGAGGTACTACAGGGCACTGTAGAATGGGATGCACGCTATCAGGTTATACCATTGCCATCTATTGCCATTCGTGAGGTTAGTCGTGTAGACACAGAAGGGCGTTATTACATCTATATATCTTTTAAAGAAAATGTGAAAGACGCCAAATTTTACCTGGCTAACATGGGCAAAGGCACAGCAGAAAACCCAGAATATCAATTTGAACCCACTCAAAAACAATCAGACGCGGAAGCCCTGTTTGTGATACCGATGCAATCGGGCTACGAACTGGCAACCAAACTGGTAATAAAGGGCGAGGGCATTACCAAACGCGGAAATCCTTTTCAGGTTAGGCAAGTATTTCCAGTTATTATTCGCTAGTTAAAATCAGCGAGTAATTTGGCGAGTTGTATATTTTCTGGATCTATTGCTAATCCGTCTTTCAATATTTTTTGGGCCTTCTTGTATTGCCTGTTTCGGTAATAGTAAAATGCGCCTTCTTTGTAAGACCAAGTAAAAGTTTCTGAAGGCAATCTGAGTTTGCGAAAGTTTTGCGCGTTCACCAAAGCTTCAAACTTTGCCTTATATGCTTCTGCCTCCGATACTCTCTTTTCATAGTAAAGGAAGCCAAATAGGCGCAAATAAGCTTCAATACGCACATTTTTTAAATCCTTCGCGTACGCGAGATTTGGATAGATGTCTGCCAATGAGTCTAGTTTATGTACTGCATCAAGTACCGAATATTGACCGAGCCAAGCCGTAATACAACCGCTGGTTAATGCAGAAACTTGAATATTCACCGTATCTAAGGCTTGTGCTTTTGCAGCATAAGTTACCCCTGTTTTAAAGTCTTTTTTAAGGGTATACAGCCTACCCATTTCATAATTATAAAACAGGGCTATTTTATTTCTAAACACTGTATCAGTGGTTCTAGCAAGTATACCGGCACAGGCATTACTAAACTGAACAGTGTCTTGCTCTGCGAGCATTACTTTATTCACTATATCAGATAATTGGTTAAAGAAGTAATCATCAATTACTTCACCACCTTTAAAATGCGTAAGCATAGATAAAGCGCGCACGCGGTTGGTATCTTTTACGTTACCATTTTCTAATATTGATGCGGCAGAGGTTATAATCAGTGACCTTGTGTTTTCTACCGGATACAACACATAACTTTTCAGAGCAAAATTTAACGCTTGTACAAAATCATCATTTTCTAGCGCATAAATTGCATTATTTGAATATTGAATGCCCGCTAATTCCCTAAAGTTGATTTTCTCATTAACCAAATAATTCTTCTGAAAAACAGCCTCAGGCCCCTCTGCATACTCTGCCTCACTAATCATTTTTTGGGCACGCAGGTTATCCGCAAACGCCCGTTTCATCTTTGGCGTAAATTGTAGTGTGCCGTCAGCAGGGTCTGTTGTCTCTACCGCAATCTGTTCGCCCTCTGGATAGGCAATCAGCATTACATGCGTTGGAAATTCTTCAATGGTATATGGTATGTTTAGCTGCGTAAATACATAAGCAAACAAAGCCGTACCAGATACGCAGTTATAGCGGCCATCTTTAAAAACGGCAGTAAATTGATTTTGGATTTCATATTTATCTAAATACCCATCATGCACAGAGGCGTACAGCTTTTTAATTTGCTTTTTTGGCGGCTTTTGCCCTATGCCCTCTTTATTGCAGGCCTTTATAAAGGCATTTAAAACCCCTTGTATGCTGTCATACCCCCTAGCTGTTCCGGCGGTATCAGCTGCGACAAAAAAACCTAAATAATCAACATTTTGGCCAGTGTAGAGCTGGTTAAAAAGATTTGCTTCAAAACTTGAGTGAAACCGCAAATCTGCAACTGGAATATTTACAATAGGCAGAGAATCTTGCTGTGCGCCAACATTTAAAGACAATGATAGGGCAACGGCAAAAAGCAAAACTGTTTTCATTTTTTCCGAAAGTAAATCTCAATGGGAACTCCAGTAAAATCAAATAATTTCCGCATCTGGTTTTCCAGATAGCGCTTATAAGATTCTTTAATATACTGCGGTAGATTAGCAAAAAACACAAATTGAGGTGTGGGCGTGGGCAACTGTGTACAAAATTTGATGCTTACATTTTTGCCTTTGTTCATGGGCGGCGGATAGTCTTTTACAATAGGCAACAACGCCTCATTCAATTTACTAGTGGGTATACGCTTTTTTCTGCGTTCATAAACCTGCATAGCCATTTCAAAAGCTTTTAAAACGCGCTGCTTGGTAAGGGCAGAAGTAAATAATATAGGCACATCCGTAAATGGTGCTAAACGCTCTTTAATAACCTTTTCAAAATCACGGGTAGAGTTTGTTTCCTTTTCAATTAAGTCCCATTTGTTCACCAAAACCACCAAACCTTTTCGGTTTTTATAAACCAAGTGAAAGATGTTTAAATCTTGTGCTTCTATACCGCGGGTAGCATCTATCAAAAGGAGGCAAACATCACTATGTTCTATGGCACGCACGCTACGCATGGTGGAGTAAAACTCTAGGTTCTCATGTACCTTGGTGCGCTTTCTTAAACCAGCGGTATCCAAAATGAGAAAATCCATGTTGAATTTTGTGAAACGTGTATTCACTGTATCGCGGGTGGTACCGGCGATATCCGTTACAATGTTTCGGTTTTCGCCATAGAGGGCATTAACAATACTACTTTTACCTACGTTGGGGCGGCCTACTACCGCAAATCGTGGCAAGCCAAGTTCTTCATCTTCTCCCAAAGGCTCATTACCCAGATGCTTTACAAGTTCATCAAGCAATTCTCCTGTACCACTACCATTAGATGCACTTATGGTGAAGTAATCGCCCATACCTAAAGCATAAAATTCTGTCGCTTCGCTTTCCTTAACGGGGCTATCAACCTTGTTTACAACCAGTAAAACAGGTTTTTGGGTTTTCCTTAATAATGACGCAATTTCTTTATCAAAATCTGTAATACCCGTAAGAAGATCAACAACAAAGAGAATTACTGCGGCCTCATCTAACGCTAAGTGCACCTGACGTCTAATCTCTTCTTCAAAAATATCTTCACTACCGTGAATGTAACCCCCGGTATCAATTACAGAAAATTCTTTTCCAGACCAGTCACTCTTGCCGTAATGACGATCTCTTGTTACCCCAGCCACGCTATCTACAATGGCTTCTCTTCGCTTAATTAAACGGTTAAAAAGGGTGCTTTTGCCCACATTAGGGCGGCCAACAATGGCAACGATGTTACTCATGGTGCGAAAATAGGTTAGTTATGGGGATCATTAACAATTTGGGGGATTAAGGATGAGGGATTA
>CAYQDW010000096.1:0-5741 GCA_964416385.1 uncultured Cryomorphaceae bacterium
ACCCCCCGCGACCCCTTTGCTGATCTTTTTATAGATGCTTTAGGCGAGGTTGGTTTTGAAAGCTTCATAGAAACCGAAGATGGCTTCTGTGCCTACATACAGCAAGCGTTATACAGCGAAGGTTTAGAAAAAACAGCCTGGGCCTGGAATATAGACGGAGTAGACGTAAAATCTAGCGTGAAAATAATACCTCGCGTAAACTGGAACGTAGCATGGGAGAAAAACTTCCAGCCCATATTGGTGGATGATATGGTGTATATACACGCGCCATTTCATCCCGCGAAGCCGGAAATAAAATACCAACTTTTGATAGAACCAAAGATGAGCTTTGGCACCGGCCACCACCAAACCACACACATGATGGTGCAATATGTGCTAGAGCTTGACCTTGCCGGCAAAACAACTTTAGATATGGGCTGTGGTACTGGTGTGTTGGCCATTTTGGCCGCCAAGCGCGGTGCCATAAACATTTGGGCCATTGATATTGACGCATGGAGTGTTGAAAATACGCTTGAAAATGCTGAGCGAAATGGCGCTTTACTAACCACTTTGCAAGGCGATAAAGAGGTTTTGCCAGCGCAAACTTTTGATGTGATTCTGGCTAATATTAACAAAAACGTGCTGTTGGCTGATATGGCCGCTTATGCAGAACACCTGCCATTAAAGGGCGAAATTGTTTTTTCTGGGTTTTATACCCATGACCTGGCAGATATAGAGGCGGCAGCCGTTGCGCAGGGACTTACACTGGTAAGCACCAAAACCCGCGATGACTGGCAAGCGGCCCGTTTTGTGAAATCGCGTGGATAAAAAGTACCTTTAAATATGCGAGACAGCGAGATTTTACGTTTGTTTTACGGACATAAAACGAAGCTGGCGTGATTAAAGAGTTATCCATTTTACCCCGTTTATTTTTCATTGTTCTCATTGGTTTGCTGGTGCTGCCCATGCAGCCGCTTAAGGCGCAAAAGATTAAAAGCTTTAGTAAAGACAAGGCCGGCTACGCGGAAGATTTACAGGTTTTTTTAAAAGATATTGAAAAGCAAAAAGACAAGTGGGAACCTCTATATCTAGACTTTTCTAGTCGCCTTGCAGATGATTTTTTAAGCGAAGAAGCTTTTGATGCCTTAGTAACCATAAGCAACAACCTATACCGCAAGCGCATTGTAGATTTTGAAACGTGGCATTTTTTTCTGCGGAGTATCATCTTACTCTATGAAAATGAAGATCCACAATACGCGTTGCCTTGGCTAGAAGACATGGTAGGCTTTAGCAAAAAGGAGCGCAGCAAGCCCATTTCTGTGTATTTGCGCACCATTTATCAAGGACTTAATGCACAAATTTTATATGATGATGGCAGCCTGCGGTGGACAGCCTTTGACGCTATTTGGGTGTTTAAGTTTGCAGAAGAACCTTATTTTGAGCTCACTAATGCCAACGTTTGGGGCTATTTTAAAAGTGACAGTACGCTCATTGAAGGTACCTCTGGGGTTTACTACCCGAAGCAATTGCGCTTTAAAGGTACCGGTGGTACGGTGTATTGGGTACGCACGGGGCTAAGTCAAGATTCTGCATACGCAGAGCTAAATCAATATGAATTGTTGGCAGAACGTCAAGATTTTGCAGCAGATAGCGTTCTTCTTTACAGTAAACTATACATCTCAGAGCCGCTGCTTGGTAAATTTGAAGAACGCCTAAGCTCAAGAAGCGAAGAGCGCAATGCTTCTTTTCCACGCTTTGTAAGCTACAGGTATGATTTGGAGTTGCGCGACATTTATCCAAACGTAGATTTTATCGGTGGAATCTCGGTTATTGGCAGTAAATTTTATGGCTCTGGCACGCCAGAAAACAAAGCAACCTTGTTGTTTAATTACGAGGGTAGCCCTATCATAAAAGCTAAAAGTGAGCGTATATTGCTGCGGCAAGACATCTTAAACTCTGATGCTACCCAAATAACCATCACCCTAGATAACGACAGTATTTTTCATCCAAAAAGCTCACTGCGGTTTATTCCGGCGCAAAATCAGCTCACCTTAAACCGTACAAACGAAGGCCTTTCGCTAACCCCATACAGCGATACCTATCACGATATGGACATCTTTTTTGAGGTGATGAGTTGGAAGCTCAATGAGCCGCAATTGCACTTGGGTAACCTCAATTTAGGTGCTGCCAGTCCGGTGATTTTTGAAAGTCAGAATTACTATCGCGGCGAGCGCATGGACGAAATTAAAGGACTTGATGAGGTGGGGCCACTGCGCAACATTGCCAGTGTTGTAGAAACATTTGGCAGCAAAACACTTTCGCTAGACGATATGGCCCGCGGGTTGCGCATGAGCAAAGAAGCCACACATCGCTTTATGCTGCAAATGAGCATTGGCGGGTTTGTTAATTATGACCAGGCCTCAGAAGGCATTACGGTTAAAGACAAGCTCTTTAATTACATACAAAATGAGCGCGGCAGGCGCGATTATGATGTTATTCGCTTCGTGTCTGGGTTAGAATCTGGTGCAAATGCCAGCATCAGCCTGCTTAACTATGATATGGATATACAGGGCATTGCAGCCATAGCCCTAAGCGATTCTCAAGAGGTGGCGCTATTCCCCTCTGGCCGTAAAATAACCGTGCATGAAGGTTTAGACTTTGATTTTGATGGCCGTATTTCTGCGGGGCGATTTAGCTTTTGGGGTAGGGAGTTCTTCTTTGACTATGATTTGTTCCAGATGAACATGCCCACCATAGACTCTATGCGTTTTAAGGTATTGAGTTTTGATAAAGACATTAATGGCAACAGGCGGCTTGTTGATGTTAAAAATGTGCTTCAGAATATTAATGGTGAGTTGTTGATTGATAAGCCCAATAACAAGTCGGGGCGCACGCGTTACACAGAATACCCCATCTTTAAAAGTGGTAAAGAAAGCTTTGTGTACTATGACCGCCCAAGCATCTTTGATGCTGTGTACAACCGCGACCGGTTCTTTGTAACCCTAGAACCTTTTGAGATTGATAGCCTCGATAATACCTCTACGCAAGGTTTAAAGTTTGCGGGCGAGCTAGAAAGTGCCGGAATCTTCCCAACCATTGCAGAAGATATTATGGTGCAAGAAGATTACTCGCTAGGTTTTAAAACGGAAACGCCGCCAGGCGGCTACCCCGGCTATGGCGGTAAAGGCACATATACAGGTGCCATTAACCTAAGTAATAAAGGCTTTTTGGGCGATGGCAGCATCAGCTATCTCACCTCTACAGCGCAGGCCGATAGTTTGATCTTTTTCCCAGACAGTACCAACGGTTTAGCAGAGGTCTATGAAATTTTACCACAAGTTGCGGCAGTAGAATATCCGCATGTAACTGCGGTAAATGTGCTCCTCAACTGGCGGCCATACCAAGATGTTTTTTACACCTCCAATACCGCTACGCCTTTTCAGATGTATGATGAGGTGGGCATGGAGGCCCGCGGTACACTCGCGCTGGGCCCTAATAAGCTGGGCGGTAAAGGGCGCTTAGACTTTTTAGATGCCCAAACCCAAGCCGAAGATTATGATTTCCGCAACCGCCAGTTTAATAGTGCAGCATTGTCGTTTAAAGTACGGGCAGATGCCACACGCGACTGGGGTTTTCAGCTACAAAACGCACGCGGGTTTGTAAACTTTGATCAAGAAAAAGGGGAGTTCACGGTTAATGATGCGGCCAGTTATCTCGACTTCCCAATCAACCAATATATCGCCTACATGGATTTTGCAGAATGGGACATCCCCGCTAAAACCATAGAGGTTAAAAAGTTAGGTGGCAATGCAGGGTCGCACATGGTTTCTGTTCACCCAAAGCAAGATTCACTACAGTTCATGGCTGGCAGCGCGCGGTTTAGCTTGTTGCCAAGCCTGTTAGAAGGCTTTGATGTACCGCACATAGATGTTGCTGATGCCACCATTATACCAGACAGTGGCTATGTAGAAATTGAGCCAAAAGCATTGATGCGCACACTATACAAGGCACAAATCATTGCCAACCGCACAACCAAGTATCACAACTTTTACGAAGCTACCGTAGATGTTAAGACCCGCAGGTTTTACCGTGGCTCAGGCTATTTAGAGTACATTGATGAAGACCTCACACCTTGGCCGTTGTACTTTGAAAGCATTAAGCCAGATACTGGCCAAACCACCATTGCCTTAGCCAACGTTAAAGAAGAAGATGCCTTTTACATCAGTGCCTTTTTTGGGTACTACGGCAAGGTGCATTTACGGGCTACAGATAAGCTGATGTTGTTTGATGGTTATACCTTAATTCAACACCAATGCCCAAATATCCAAACCACATGGTTTAAATTTAAGAGCGTAATAGACCCCAAGAAGATTGTTATTATTCTGCCAGAAGACAATCCGGCTACGCGGGGAGATAATCTCTATAACGGCATTTATCTCGCCCCAGATTCTACCAGTGGCTACTCTGCCTTCTTATCGCGCCAAAGCGCCAAAGCCGATCAAGAGCTGTTGGCATCAACGGGGGTATTGTTTTATGATAAGAATAGCTACAGCTACATCATTACGGCCCAAGAAAAGGTTGATAATCCCCGATTGGCAGGCAACTATCTGTCGCTTAATAACCGCGATTGCTATACCACAGGAAAAGGTATGCTGGGCTTTGCAGATAAGGCTGGCCGCATAGATTTAATGAGTTATGGCATTGTAAACCATGATTTAAACAGTGATGCCATTGCCTTAGATATGGTTTTGGGTATAGGCTTCTTCTTTGATGAAGACATTTTAAAAGAAGTTACCCAGCGTTTGCAAGAGGCCAGTGGCTTTAAAGCCAGTGATGTAAATCGCGAAGCCTATCAGGTTACCCTCAATAATTTGTTGAGTGCAAAAGAACGCGAGCGCTATGATGAAGAAGTGTCGCTTTACGGTGCACCAGAGCGCGTGCCCAAGCAGTTGCGTAAAACCATCACCTTTAGTGATATTGTGCTCAATTTTAACCCAGAAACCAATTCCTTTATTTCTGAGGGGGATATAGGTATAGATAACATTTTGGGAGAGCCCATCAACAAAAAGGTGAGCGGTATTGTAGAGATTATGCGCAAGCGTAGGGGAGATGAGATTTACATCTATTTAGAGTTAGATCGCGGAGATTATATCTTCTTCCAATACAAACGCAATGTGTTGCAGTTTTACACCACAGACAAGGCCTTAATGGCCAAGCTATTGGAGAAAGATACAGACGCGCGCAGTTTGGCCGCCAAAGATGGCTTACCACCATATACCTACAATGCAGCCAGCAAAGGCAAAGTGCGTTTATTTCTTGACAGATTTGAAGAGTAGACTTAATTTCGCCAGATGAGATTAACAGTAGCAGGAGATATTCAAGAGCTTACCCAGATTAACATAGAAGAATCTGTGGGTAAGCAGCATGAGTTGGTGCTCTTTAATGATGAGGTAAATACGTTCGACTGGGTGATTGAATCGCTTATTGAAGTATGCGATCATACGGTAGAACAAGCCGAGCAATGTGCTTTAATTACGCACTACAAGGGCAAATGCGGTGTTAAGAGTGGCAGTTGGGACGATCTAAAACCACGATGTATAAACCTATGTGAGCGCGGATTAAGTGCAGAAATTATTTAGTGCTTTTTTTATTGGTGTAAGCGTGTATATTTGCAGCCCTCAAAACGAGGCTCCGTAGCTTAACTGGATAGAGCACCTGACTACGGATCAGGAGGTTCGGGGTTCGAATCCCTGCGGAGTCAC
>CAYQDW010000097.1:0-5737 GCA_964416385.1 uncultured Cryomorphaceae bacterium
GCTAAAAGTTCCGGGCGCATACCTGAAACAACATAGTATCTTTGCCGCCCAAATTTTACAGCGCATTATGGCCAGAGTATTGTCTGAACAAGAGCAATTTAGAAGAGAAGCACTAAAAGAATTACGCAGCTTGGGCATAGACCCCTTCCCCGCGGCAGAATATCGGGTTACCCATACCAGCACCCAAATACTAACCAACTTTAAAGATGGCGAAGACTATGGCGAGGTGAACCTGGCTGGCCGCATCATGACCAAGCGCATTATGGGTAAGGCTAGCTTTGCAGTTTTGGCAGACCCTGCGGGCAAAATTCAGATCTACATAAACCGCGATGTGCTGTGCCCAAGTGATGACAAAACCTGGTACAACACTGTATTTAAACGCCTGTTGGATATCGGTGATTTCATCGGTGTTAAAGGCGCTGTATTCCGCACACAAACGGGAGAGATTTCTGTTCAGGCCACTGAATTGACATTTTTAAGCAAGGCTCTTCGCCCCCTGCCAGTTGTAAAAACCGATGACGCTGGCAATGTACACGATGCCTTTACTGACCCTGAATTACGCTACCGCCAGCGCTATGTAGACTTGGTGGTGAACGACAAGGTAAAAGACACCTTTATAAAGCGTACCAAGCTAATCAACAGCATGCGCAACATCTTTAACGAGCAAGGCTATCTGGAGGTGGAAACTCCTATCCTGCAACCCATTCCTGGCGGTGCAGCAGCGCGCCCGTTTATTACGCATCACAATGCATTAGACATGCCTCTTTACCTGCGCATTGCCAATGAGCTTTACCTTAAGCGCCTGATTGTGGGCGGATTTGAAGGTGTGTACGAGTTCGCAAAAGACTTCCGCAATGAGGGCATGGACCGCACCCACAATCCGGAGTTTACGGTAATGGAAATCTACGTTGCCTACAAAGATTACAACTGGATGATGCGCTTTGTAGAGAATACCCTTGAGCGCGTTGCCAATGAAGTTACCGGCAGCACCGATGTAACGGTAGGCGAAAAGCAGATCAGCTTTAAAGCGCCTTACGCACGCGTGCGCATTTTGGATGCTATTAAAGAACATACCGGCCACGACCTTTTAGGAAAAACAGAAGATGAAGCCCGCGCCATTGCCAAAGATCTGGGCCTAGAGGTTGATGAAACTATGGGCTATGGTAAGCTGGTAGACGAAATATTTGGTGAAAAGTGCGAGCACCATTATGTGCAGCCCACATTCATCACTGATTATCCGGTAGAGATGAGTCCGCTGTGTAAGAAGCACCGCGAAGACGACCGCCTAACCGAGCGCTTCGAGTTGTTGATCAATGGCAAGGAAGTAGCCAATGCCTACAGCGAACTAAATGACCCCATTGACCAGCGCGAGCGTTTTGAAGAACAACTTCGCCTAAGTGAAAAGGGTGATGATGAAGCGATGTTCATCGATCAGGATTTCTTGCGCGCCTTAGAATACGGCATGCCGCCAACCAGCGGTTTGGGCATCGGCATAGACCGCTTAACCATGATGCTTACCAATCAGGCCAGTATTCAGGAAGTATTATTTTTCCCCCAAATGCGCCCGGAAAAATTTGAGGTTGCAGCAAAACCAAGTGATTTTTTGGCCATTGGCGTGCCCGAAGAATGGGCAGAGCATGTTATGAATGCTGGTTATGCTACCGTAGAAAAACTCCGCGAAGCCAAGCCCAGCGCAGTGCACCAAAAACTAAACGGTTATCGCAAAAAGAACAAGCTAGACATCCCCGCGTTGCAATTAGACGTTGTTGAAAGCTGGTTTGCCTAAAACTGCTTTGGCGAAGCTCTAATTTTGGTCTGGTTGTAGATATTTTATTGTGCGCTTTTAGCAGCAGCCTTTTATGCTGGCATACAAACTAATATCGTTTGTAGTTCATTGTTTGGCTTAACATCTTAGGAAAACTTTTTCTAATCAACCACGATTTGCTTTTTGCTTAAACATAACCGCACTTATAACAAAGGTTTTTGGCTGTTTCTATGCTCGTGATCTGTCAAATGCTAGATCAGCATTTGCTGTGGCAAGAAGTGTTTCTGCGCAGTAGGCGAACTTCTTTTTGCTGATAAATGTATGCTTTGCCATCCATCCTAAATCTTTTACTTTGAAACCAAATACCCGTTGCTATGAAAGTTGATCAAATTAAAACCCTTGCAGATTACACCAGTTTTTTGCTCATTTATCTTGCCGAAGCTGATTACCAAGTGAGCCAACAAGAAAAGGAAATCATCATGCATCACATATCACCAGAAAAATACAAACACATGAAACAGTTTGTAGATGCACTTAATGACTATCAACGCCTGCAGGTAATTGATTACTACAAAGATGAATTTCTTAAAACACCTGCAGACAAAGCGGCGTTGTTGGGTGAGCTAGAAGATTTATTTCATGCCGATGGGCGAGAAAGTGTGCTTGAACGCAATCTCATTTTAGCGCTTAAAAAGTTCATTTCGTAAAATGAAAACACTTCAAGGTATTGCAGCCGTTTTTGTTGGATTTATGGCCGGAGTCACCGTGATTTGGTTACTCATGTTGTTTACAGCATTTCTTTTTCCCCCAGCGGGAAATTACGCCCAATTAGCACCAGAAATGGCCCGCCAACAAGCCATAGAAAACGCCCCATTAACTGCTTTTGGCGGTATGCTCTTTGCATTTGCATTTGGTGCTTTTTTAAGCGGCTTTACCGCACAAAAAATAGCGACAAGCCCAGCCAATTGGCATGCGCTTGTCGCTGGTATTTTGCTTTTGGTGGTGGGGCTACTTTTTTTAAAACCATACCCTTACCCCACTTGGTTTTTGCTTGTTAGCTCATTGACATTTTTGCCCTGTGCCGCACTAGGTGGTTGGGTTGCAAAAAGAAAGAGGTTGCGCAATGCAACCTCTGTAAATCAATAAAACAAGCCGATTGTGCCGCCCGCTCTAAGGTAGAACGAGAAGGTCGGTTTTGGCAAATCCAATCTTGGGAAGGCGCCACCTTCAACCATTAAGGTTACAAAGCCATTGCCCTCACCAAAGCTGATAATTTTCTTAAAACCTCCACGCACGCCAAGATTACGCTTTAAGCCGTCAATGTCGTAATTGGCGGGCGAAGATTCACCCGAATAAAGATTCGATTTAAAGGTTGCAGAAATGGCAGGTGCATATAAAACATCTGCATAAATGATTGTTCTACGCACATATACAATATCGCCAAAGCCTTCTGCATTTAGCGTGGCGTGGCTTCTATTCTCGTAACAAACGCCTGCAAAAAGCGTTGCGATGCTTGATTGCTGCAAATCTAAAGTCCCAACTGTTTGATTACTTGCATTAATAACATAATCTACAAGAAAACCGTTATTGCCCTTTTTGGCATAGGTAAAAGACGCGAAGTTTACACCACCTCGGCCGCCTAAACGCACCTCTTCTGCCAATCGGGTATTTAACATATAGGACCCACCTCTTAAAGGCACCATTTGCTTTGCTTTGTCGCGGATGGTAGACGTTAGCCAATAAGCGCCAGATACCTCACCCTCAAAAGCTAAAGGCTTATCACTTGAGCTTGACAAAAACCCAGTTGCACCTATGCGCGCAGTAACATCTAACTCAGGTAACACGCGGTAATCGCCTTCTACAACAAGACCGTTGGCCAAGCCGTCAACGCCACGATTCCAAGATAAAAATCCCACGGCATACGTGCCCTGTGGCACCTCTGTAGGATTGTTGGTATACACTGTTACGGCTACTGTATCACGATTTCTTTGTCCGTAAACAGTAGTGCTTATAAGCGCTACAACCGCCAAAAGAAAAACCCACTTTTTATTCATGTTCTAATTTTTTTGCAAAAAAAGTAAAACTCTATATATCAGACACATTAAATTTCATGCCTTGTTAGCGTAAGCGCGCCCCCTTTTAAAAGGCTTTTAAATTGTGTGGTGATGTTTTTCTTTGGTAGATTAGTCGTTTATAATAACCTGATTCATAAAGTATGTCAGCTTCTCTCTATAACAGCAACTTTCTAGTAGAATCTTCTTGGGAAGTATGCAACCAATTGGGCGGAATCTATACCGTTATTCGCTCTAAGATTCCTGCAACGGTAGACAAATGGGGCAGCAATTACTGCCTGCTTGGGCCAATGGTTGGCAATGAGGTAAATGTGGAGTTTGACCCTATTGACGAAACGAACACCCCTTTAGGACAGGCTGTGGCGCGGATGCGCGAAATGGGCTATGAGGTAAAGTATGGGCATTGGCTGGTAACAGGCCGGCCGCTTACGGTACTCCTCAATCCAGAAAATGCACATAATCGGCTAGAAGCCATTAAAAAAAGACACTTTAAGCACCACGCCATACCACTGCGCAACGGAGACGATCTTTATGATGAAGTGCTTGAGTGGGGCGATGTGTGCTTTACCTTTTTAAAACTTTTACAAAAAGCCTTAGGTAAACAAACCCTCATTACGCATTTACATGAATGGATGGCTGCTACGCCTCTGCTAGATATTGTTGCCGAAGATATTCCCGTAAAAACAGTGTTTACCACACATGCAACAATGTTGGGGCGGGTGCTTGCCATGAATGTGGAAGACTTTTATACCCGCTTGCCAGGTTTTAAACCAGCCATTGAAGCCAGGAGGTTTAACATTGAAGCATTACATCAAATAGAAACAGCTGCGGCAAAAAACGCCACCACGTTTACAACCGTAAGCGAGGTAACCGCACTTGAATGTGAGCAGCTGCTAGAAAAGAAACCCGATGTTATTACGCCTAACGGCCTCAACATCGCCCGTTTCGCGGCCTTTCATGAAGTGCAAAACAGACATCAGAAATACAAGAATAAAATTCATGAGTTTGTGATGGGGCACTTCTTTCACGCCTACCCTTTTGATCTTGACAATACCCTGTATTTCTTTACCAGTGGGCGCTATGAGTATGTTAACAAAGGTTTTGATGTTACGCTAGAAGCACTTAAGCGCCTCAACAAACGCATGGTTAAAGACAAGGTTGATACAACGGTGGTTATGTTCTTCATCACCAAAAAAGAAACCTGGACCATTAACCCGCGAGTGCTGCAAACCCGTGCCCTTTTAGAAGAAGTGCGCAAAAATTGCGAGGCCATAACAGAGCAGATGGGCGAACGCCTTTTTTATGCCGCTGCTGCCAGTGAGGGCGATTATAAACTGCCACCGCTAAACAATTTGGTAGATGATTACTGGCGCCTGCGCTACCGCAGAAGCATACAAGCCTGGAAAGACGAAAGCTGGCCAATTATAGTTACGCACAATCTGGTAAATGATCTGGATGACCCTATACTCAACCACATGCGGCAAGCGCCATTGGTAAACAGCCCGCTAGATAAAGTTAAGGTTGTGTACCACCCCGATTTTATTACCAGCGCCAGCCCCTTATTTGGTATGGATTACGGCCAGTTTGTGCGGGGTTGCCATTTGGGCGTATTCCCTAGCTATTATGAACCTTGGGGCTACACGCCTTTAGAGTGCATTGCGCGGGGCGTTCCGGCTGTTACCAGCGATCTTTCTGGCTTTGGCCGCTATGTAAAAGATTTAGAAATGGAGGATGATGAAACCGGTATTTACGTGCTTAACCGCCTGGAGCAAGACCGCGAAAAGGCTATAAATGACCTTACCACGTATTTGTACCAGTTTGTAAAAAGCACCCGCAGGTACCGCATGCTACAACGCAACAAGCTGGAAGACTTTAGTGAGCACTTTGACTGGCGCAACCT
>CAYQDW010000098.1:0-5685 GCA_964416385.1 uncultured Cryomorphaceae bacterium
ATTCGCACATTCGCACATTCGCTAATCAATAAAGACATGATAGAACTCGGCAAAACCATCATCTCACAAGACATATTTGAAAAAGACTTCGTCTGTAACCTTAGTGCATGCAAAGGTGCTTGTTGTATTGAGGGTGATGGTGGCGCACCGGTTACCCAGGAAGAGATCAAGATTTTGGAAGAAATCTATCCAAAGGTTGAACCTTACCTGCGGCCCGAAGGAATTGCCGCCATTAAAAAGCAAGGCACCAGCGTGCAAGACTGGGATGGTGAAATGGTTACTCCACTGGTAAATGGCAAAGAATGCGCCTATGTGATCTTTGATGAAAAAGGCATCACCAAGTGTGGCATAGAAAAGGCGTACGAAGATGGTGTGGTACACTTTAAGAAACCTATTAGTTGCCACCTGTATCCCATACGTGTAACCCATTACCGTGATTTTGATGCACTTAATTACCATAAATGGGACATTTGCAGCCCGGCATGTACGCTGGGTGCCGAATTAAAAGTGCCTGTTTACCGCTTTTTAAAGGATGCCCTGATCAGAAAATATGGTGAAGATTGGTATGCAGAAGTGGAGCAAATTTATTCCGCTTTACACAAAAAGGCCTAATAGTTAAATCCAAATGCCCATAATGGCACCGTGTTACCATAGCCGTATTCGATATCATCTTTAGCAATGTAGGCATTGGGGTAGCCTTTAATTTGTTTGTGTTGTTTGCTTTTTCCACCAACCTCTATCGCTATTCCACCAACTTCAAAATCTACATCACGGGCTGACAATACGTTATTTTTTACCTGCATCTGATTTAAAAGAAATGTTTCTCGCATAGTGCCGATATCTGCAGTGCTTTGCGCCAAAGCATAAATAATATTTGTATTTGCCAGGTATGTTTTGTCAACTTTGCCCAATGCGCGTATACCATTAGTACCGGCTCGAAGTTGAGTGATTAAACCCGCTCGTTCCATGTATAAAAAATAATCGTCCAGTGAGTTGCGGCTTACACCTATCAGCTCCGCTATTTTTGAAAAATTCGGTTTAAACGGAGCACTGGCCGCAATTATGGTAAGAAGCTGCTTTAACTTTCTGCTTGTGCCAATACTTAAATTGGCATATTGAGGTATATCGGTTTCCAGTGTTTGCACAATAACCTGATGCAAACGAATGTCAAAGCCTTCTTCTGTACCAAATGGGTAGTAGCCATTTTTAAGGTATTGTTTAAACAGTGGTAGCGGATGTTGAATGGTAGCTATTTTAACCTCATTGCTTAGTATTTGCGGTAATGCATAAGCGTTGCTTTGAACTCCGTGGTTTAAGACAAGATATTCTCTAAACGACAAACCATGTAACGGGTATATTAACGCTCTACGACTTAAATCTGCAGAACCCTTTAAAATATCCAACACCGATGAGCCGGTAAAAACAATGCGCAATTCCGGAAAAGAATCATACATATTCTTTAGCTCTTGCGACCAATTCAGATACTTGTGTATTTCGTCAATAAACAAGTTCTCGCCACCGCTTTTCACAAAATCATCTGCAACATCAAACAGGCTATGCTCGCCAAAATAAAGATCATCTGCAGAAATGTAGAGCGCCTTTTTTACATCTAACTGTTGTTTGATGTATTGCAAAACCAATGTGGTTTTGCCTACGCCCCGTGCGCCAATTATGCCAATCAATCGGCTTTGCCAGGCAATATCAGCATACAAGTAACGCGTAAAATTTACGCTTGTATTTTCTAATAGGGTAAAAAAACGTTCATAGAGTTTATCCATGCAGTCAACATTGTTTTATTTATAGATGCACATTTTCTTTAACAAATCTACGCATTTTTGCTCATCATATTGTGCATTATTTGCAAGTCAAGATTCTTCAATAATCCGCAAATCGGTAACATTACCTTCACATGTTGTTAACATCTCCTGTGAATTTCTTTTTTCAAAAACGGCATATTTCTTTTTGCTTTAATTGCTGATATTGCTCTTTGTCATTCAGGGGCGATTACCATTTTATTAGTGTTGAAAACTGAGTGGTATTGTGAAAAACTAAGCATTGCATCCTTCCCATACTTACACAATATTTGAGGAGTACACTGCGTACTGGCTAAATTGCTTTCGCGTGTACAAACCACTAAACGATTGATTTTTAGTCGTTTAAAAAATTTATTTTTTCGAGAACGCCCTTTTAATCGATGTTAAAGCATTAAAAAATAATCCATGGTTAACGAACCCATTTTACAAGAGAACAAAAACCGATTTGTGATTTTCCCCATTCAACACCATGATATTTGGCAATGGTATAAGAAACAAGAAGCTAGCTTTTGGACTGCCGAAGAAGTAGATCTGCACCAAGACGTATTTGATTGGGAAAACCGCCTAAATGAAGACGAAAAATATTTCGTAAAACACATTCTCGCCTTCTTTGCTGCAAGTGATGGCATCGTGAACGAAAACCTGGCCGAAAACTTTGTGAATGAGGTTCAATATTCAGAGGCTAAATTCTTCTATGGGTTCCAGATCATGATGGAGAACATTCACTCAGAAATGTACTCCTTGTTAATAGACACCCTCATCAAAAATGATGAAGAAAAGGACAAGCTCTTTAATGCTCTCGAAAACTTCCCCGCCATTACGCGTAAAGCTAAGTGGGCCCTTAAATGGATTGAAAGCCCAAGTTTTGCTGAACGGTTAATTGCCTTTGCCGCTGTTGAAGGTATTTTCTTTAGCGGGGCCTTCTGCTCAATCTTCTGGTTAAAGAAGCGCGGCCTAATGCCTGGCCTTGCCACAAGCAACGAGTTTATAAGTCGTGACGAAGGCATGCACCGCGATTTTGCCGTACACCTGCACAATGAGCACTTGCTAAACAAGGTAAGCGAAGAACGCATAAAAGAGATCTTGATAGATGCGTTAGACATTGAGCGCGAATTCATCACTGAAAGTTTGCCAGTAGACCTTATTGGTATGAATAGCAAGCTTATGACCCAATACTTAGAATTTGTTACAGACCACCTGCTTGATGCCTTAGGATGCAGCAAAGTTTTTAAGGTTGAAAATCCGTTCGACTTTATGGACATGATTTCGCTAGAAGGCAAAACAAACTTCTTTGAAAAGCGCGTGAGCGAATACAAGAAAGCTGGTGTGAACCTAAACAAAGAAGAAGCCGAAGCCAATAAAATAAGCTTTGACGCAGATTTTTAAAACCCTAACAACAAAACATTATGATGCACGTAGTTAAAAGAGACGGCCGCAGAGAATCTGTAAAATTTGACAAAATAACCGCTCGCATAGAAAAGCTATGCTACGGTTTAAGCAATTTGGTTGACCCAACTGCGGTTGCCATGCGGGTTATTCAAGGTGTTTACGATGGCGTATCAACCGTTGAACTAGATAACCTAGCAGCAGAAGTGGCAGCCTCTTTAACTGTGAAACATCCTGATTATGCACAGCTTGCAGCCCGCATAGCCATTAGCAACCTCCATAAAAATACTGAGAAGAGTTTTAGCGAAACCATGAAACTGCTCTATGGGTATGTTAACCCAAGAACGGGCTTGGCTTCTCCACTAATTGCAGATGATGTCTATGAAATCATTCAAAAAAACGCAGAACTCTTAGATTCTACCTTGATTTATGACCGTGATTTCGGGTACGATTATTTCGGGTTTAAAACTTTAGAACGCAGCTACCTGCTTCGCCTTAACGGCAAAATAGCCGAGCGCCCACAACACATGCTCATGCGCGTTTCTATTGGCATCCACAAAGATGACCTGGAAAGCGCTATAGAGACGTATGACCTAATGAGCAAGAAGTATTTTACGCATGCCACACCAACGCTATTCAACGCGGGTACACCAAAGCCACAGATGAGCTCTTGTTTTCTCATCACCGCTAAAGATGATAGCATTGATGGTATTTACGATACGCTCAAGCAAACAGCAAAAATCAGTCAAAGTGCCGGTGGTATTGGCCTTAGCGTGCACAACGTGCGTGCCACCGGAAGTTACATTCGTGGCACAAATGGCACAAGCAATGGTTTGGTACCTATGCTCCGGGTGTTTAACGATACCGCCCGTTACGTAGACCAAGGCGGTGGTAAGCGTAAAGGTAGCTTTGCCGTTTACCTAGAGCCATGGCATGCAGACATCTTTGATTTTCTTGACTTAAAGAAAAACCACGGTAAAGAAGAAATGCGTGCACGCGACCTTTTTTACGCCATGTGGATTCCAGACTTGTTTATGGAGCGCGTAGAAAAGGATGGTCAGTGGACGTTAATGTGTCCGAATGAGTGCCCTGGACTATTTGATAGCTATGGCGCAAAATTCCGCGCACTATATGAAAAATATGAAGCTGACGGTAAAGGCAGACGCACTATAAAAGCGCGTGATGTATGGCAAAAAATCTTAGAATCTCAAATTGAAACCGGTACGCCATACATGCTTTATAAAGATGCTGCCAATGAAAAAAGCAACCAGAAAAATCTGGGTACCATACGCAGCTCTAACCTTTGTACAGAGATTATAGAATATACAGACAAAGACGAGATCGCGGTTTGCAATCTGGCCTCCATCGCCCTGCCCATGTATGTGGAAGATGGACAGTTTGACCACCAATTACTTTATGACGTAACCTATAAAATCACCCGCAACCTGAACCGCGTAATAGACCGCAACTACTACCCGGTGCCAGAAGCGCGCAACAGCAACATGCGCCACCGCCCGGTAGGTTTAGGTGTTCAGGGGCTTGCAGATACGTTCATCAAACTGCGTATGCCGTTTACCAGCCCTGAGGCCAAGCAGTTGAACAAAGACATTTTTGAAACCATCTACTTTGCTGCGCTTACCGCTTCTAAAGATATGGCCGCTCAAGAAGGACCCTATGAAACTTACAAAGGCTCCCCTATTTCTGAAGGACAATTTCAGTTTAACCTTTGGGGGGTAGAAGAAAGTGAATTAAGTGGCCGTTGGAATTGGAATGCACTACGTGCAGAAATCATGAAACATGGCGTACGCAATTCTTTGCTCATGGCGCCAATGCCAACTGCAAGTACCTCTCAGATTTTAGGAAATAACGAATGTTTTGAGCCTTACACCAGCAATATTTACACCCGCAGAGTACTCTCAGGTGAATTTATCGTAGTAAACAAACACCTATTGCTAGACCTGGTACAACTCGGCCTGTGGAATGAAGATGTAAAGAACGAGTTGATGCGCGCCAATGGTTCTATTCAAGATATTGAAGGTATTCCGGATAATATCAAAGAATTATACAGAACCGTTTGGGAGATGAGTATGCGCGACATCATTGATATGGCGGCAGATCGGGGTGTTTTTATTGACCAAAGCCAAAGCTTGAATCTCTTTATGGAGAACCCAAATGCCGGTAAATTAACCAGTATGCACTTCTATGCCTGGAAGAAAGGTTTGAAAACGGGCATGTATTATCTGCGCAGCAAGGCCGCCAGCAGTGCCATTAAGTTTACCGTTTCTAAAAACGCCAAAGCAGAAGTTGAGCCCGTTGTAAATACTAAGCAACAGGTAAAAGACTACGAAGAAACCAAAGCGGCTCCAGTAGAAGTTCAGGAAAAAGCTGCCGTATTAGAAATGGAAGATGTGAACCAAGTAGCTATGCCACAACCAGGAAATAGCTACTCGGCAGAAGATCAAATAGCGTGTTCTATAGATGACCC
>CAYQDW010000099.1:0-4144 GCA_964416385.1 uncultured Cryomorphaceae bacterium
AAAAACCGCTCACAGAGGCTAGGAAGCTGGGGTGATATATTGTTATTCAGGCCTTAAAGCGTCCCCCGAATAAAAAACGGCTTGCAAATATTAAATTTACAAGCCGTTACAAATTGATGTGTTGCCCCACTAGGACTCGAACCTAGACTGACGGAACCAAAATCCGCTGTCCTGCCAATTAGACGATAGGGCATCGTCTTTGTTTGAGGGCTGCAAATATAGAAAGGTTGCAATCTGTTGCAAACACTTTTTTTTGATTATAGCTGCAATTTTAAAAACGTTTAACAAGCAGCCCTAAAGGCCATGCCTATTTATTTCTAAATTCGCCCACTGTCATAATTTTTGGAGCATGCTTAAGAATTTTAAGAAAATCAACAATATCGCCGGCTGGCTGGTATTTGCCATTGCCGCCTACGTTTACATCGTTACCATAGAACCCACGGTAAGTTTTTGGGATTGTGGTGAATATATCGCCACCTCAGTAAAACTTCAGGTGGGTCACCCTCCAGGGGCACCGTTTTTTCAAATGGTGGGTAGCTTTTTTGCACAATTTGCTTTTGGCGATGTAGAGCAGCAAGCATTTTGGGTAAACATGGTTTCTGCGCTAAGCAGTGCGTTTACCATCTTGTTTTTATTCTGGACAATCACCGCGCTGGCAAAAAAACTTGCAGAGAAATATGGCAGTTTAGATGATGGTGCGGCCGTGGCTATTATTGGCGCGGGCTTAGTAGGTGCATTAGCCTATACATTTTCAGATTCTTTCTGGTTTAGTGCCGTAGAAGGCGAAGTTTATGCCATGTCGTCTTTCTTTACAGCTGCAGCCTATTGGGCCGTTTTAAAATGGGAGCAGGCCGTGGATACAGATCAGTATGCCAACCGCTGGCTCGTACTCATTGCATTTATGGTAGGCCTTTCTGTTGGTGTACACATTTTGGTATTCTTAACTATACCGGCCATAGGCATGGTGTATTACTTCAAAAAATATCCAAATACAACAACGGGCGGATTTATAGCCGCAAATGCCATTAGTATTGGCTTGTTGGGGTTGGTATTTGCCTTTATTATTCCCCTAGTGCTAAAGTTATTTGGCTGGATGGAAATTTTATTCGTGAATTCATTCGGGCTACCCTTTAATAGCGGAACTATTTTTGTGACGTTACTGCTTATTGGCTTAACAGTTTATGGGTTAATCTACACCAAAAAAAGAAATATGCCCATTTGGAACCAAGCCATCCTATCTATGGTTTTCCTCCTCATCGGCTACTCAACATTCATCATGCTTGCCATACGGAGTAATGCAAATACACCCATTGATGAAAATAACCCAGAAGATGCCCTTAGCCTACTAGATTATTACAACCGTAAGCAATATGGCGATTGGCCTGTACTTTATGGCCGTTATTACAATGCGCAGTATGATAGCAAAAAGCCTTTTGATGATGACAGCCCCACCTATGTAAAAGGATACGCGGTAATGGATGGTGACCGAGAGGTTATTGGCTTGCGTGAGCTTTACGAGGCAGAAGATTATATTGCCAAAAGCGGTAATGCCAATCTGGAAATAGATGCCAAGTACATCGTTTCAAATGATGGCCGGGCCTCAGTTCCTAATTACGATGAGCGCTATATGGGCTTCTTTCCAAGAATTTGGAATGATGACCCACAATATCAAGATGGTTATAAGCAGATCGCAGGCTTAAAGAACGACCGCGATAAACCCACGTTTGCGCAGAATATGAAGTTCTTTTTCAACTTTCAGTTGGGATATATGTACATGCGCTACTTTATGTGGAATTTCTCTGGTAGACAAAGTGACGAGCAAGGAAGATATGGATTAACAAAAGGCAACTGGATAACAGGTATACCACTTGTTGATGAAATGCGTCTTGGTCCGCAAAAGAATTTGCCGGCTAGTATAAAAGACAATCCCGGGCATAACCGCTACTTTGCATTACCCCTCATTCTTGGCTTGATAGGCTTGTTTTTCCACTTTAAAAAAGATAATAAAGACGCTTGGACAGTTTTGTTGTTTTTCTTGTTTACAGGAATAGCCGTAGTGCTTTACACCAACCACAAACCATTTGAACCGCGAGAGCGAGATTATGCCTTTGTTGGATCTTTCTATGCCTTTGCAATATGGATTGGTCTAGGCGTTGTGGCCTTATATGAGTTGCTAAAAGAGAATATGCGAAAACCCGCAGCAGCGTATGCGCTCACGGGTATTTTACTTTTACTGGTTCCTGGTATTATGGCCAAAGAAAACTGGGATGATCATGACCGTAGTAACCGTTATGTGGCCCGTGAAATAGCAAAAGCCTACCTAGATAGTTGTGAGCCCAACGCGATACTCTTTACCAATGGTGATAATGATACTTTCCCGCTTTGGTATGTGCAAGAGGTAGAGGGCTACCGTACTGATGTGCGCGTGGTGAATCTCTCTCTGCTTAATACAGACTGGTATATAGACCAAATGAAACGGCAAACCTATGAAGGCGCTCCCGTGCCCTTTAGTTTTACATGGGATCAATACAAGCAGGGCACGCGCGATGTAGTTTACTACCGTGATATTGGCGTTAAAGGCCGTTGGATGGTTGATGACTTTATTAATTGGATGAAGCGCGATGATGATAAAGTGAAGTTTAAAGCGCTAGAAACCAAAGAACTCATGTTTTACCCCATTAAGCGGGTACGCGTGCCTATTGATAAAGCCCAAGTATTGGCTAAAGGCGTTGTAGCGCCAGAAGATTCTGCACAGATCGTAGACTATATTGATTGGGATTTAAAGACCGGAATGCTTTCTAAGCGCGATATTATGGTTGTAGATCTAATTGCTAAGAATAACTGGGATCGCCCAATTTACTTTAGTATCACCGTTGGCAATAGCCCGCGAAGTTATTTCTGGTTAGACCAATACTTTCAACTTGAAGGGTTAGCCTATCGCTTTACGCCTGTTAAACGCGAACAGAAAAACCAAGGGTTAGATTTTGGACACGTAAATACCACCGTGATGTATGATAAGCTGATGAATACCTTCAGCTATGGTAACATGGAGTTGCCCGATGTTTATTTAGATGAAACTGCCCGAAGATTAACGTATAACCTGCGCACCATTTATGGTCGTTTGGCCAATAAGCTTATCCAAGAAGGCGATAACGAACGTGCTATTGCCGTTTGTGACCGTGCAATGGAAATTATGCCAGTAGAGAAGTTTGGTTACGACTACTTCATTTTTGGTTTACTTGAAGCCTATTTTAGGGCAGGAGAAAGTGAAATCGGCTTAAAATATGCCACTGATTTTGCAGACACCCTTGATGAAGAGCTCGCTTACTATGCGCAGTTTACAGGCAAGAAAAAGCGCGAAATAAGCCAAGAAGCCGCAAGCGCTATTCAGTATTACCAAATGCTACTGCAACTCACACAGCAAATGCAGATGGGTAAATCAATGTCGCCAGATAATGCACAAGCAAATGATCTCTTCTTACGCTATCAAAAAGCGGTTGCACCATTCCCAAATTTGATTAATCAGTACAGATAATAGTAAGCCCCGCCATTGTGCGGGGCTTTTACATTTGTAGAAGATGAAGGTTCCCGCCAAAATTCCACGCATTGTACGTTGGGCTTACCCCGATTGCATTTGGTTGCTGCCTAATGATGAAAAGGCAATCTACCTGACGTTTGACGATGGTCCAACCCCCGAAATTACGCCATGGGTTTTGGGTGAATTGGATAAAGTTGGCGCGAAGGCTACCTTCTTTTTGATTGGAAATAATGTGGCCCAGCACCCGGAAATCGTTGCCCAAACCCGCGAAGCCGGCCACAGCATTGGCAACCATTGCTACAACCACGAAAAGGGCTGGGTAACCAGTGATGCCGCCTACCATGCCAGTGTAGAAAAAACCAATGATTTGCTGCATACCCCACTATTTCGTCCGCCCTATGGCCGAATAAAAAAGAGCCAGATTGCTGCGCTTAAAGACACCTACAAAATAATTATGTGGGATGTGCTAAGCCATGATTATGACAAAGGCCTTTCACCACAAGATTGCATCAATAATGTGGTAGACAATGTACGCCCCGGCAGCATCATCGTTTTTCATGATAGTGTAAAGGCGTGGAAGAATTTAAAAGATAGTTTGCCGGAGGT
>CAYQDW010000099.1:4244-5579 GCA_964416385.1 uncultured Cryomorphaceae bacterium
TTGAAAATTAGAAAATATATTTCTATATTTCAAGCATGATTAAGCGTAAATACTTTTCAGAATTACAAGAGTTGGGGTCTTACTTTCCGGCCATAGGCGTATTAGGACCGAGGCAGGTAGGTAAAACCACACTCGTTAAGCAGTTTATTGATACGTTAAGCGAGCCATGCATTTATCTTGATTTAGAAAAACCTTCAGACAATGAAAAGCTAAATGAAGCTGAGCTCTATTTTTCTCAGCATAGCGATAAATGCCTAGTTTTAGATGAAATCCAGATTCGTCCGGAATTATTTGCCATAATTCGCGCTGCGATAGACCAGAACAGGAAACCACTGCGTTTCATACTTCTGGGTTCTGCGAGTCCAGACTTAATTCGAAACAGTGCAGAATCATTGGCAGGAAGAATAAGCTACCTGCACATACAGCCATTTTCTCTTATTGAATTGACTAATGAAAGCCCAACCAAGCATCATTTCAGAGGGGGCTTTCCTGAGAGTTATTTGGCGCCAAGCGACAAGTTATCTGTAGCATGGTTAGAATCATTTATAAAAACGTATATAGAACGGGATTTGCCCTTGTTAGGACTGCCCGCTTCGCCTATACTTACCCGAAGACTGTGGGAAATGTTGGCCTGGCAAAACGGTCAGGTATTTAATGCAAGTGCTATAGGTAAATCTTTAGCCGTAAGCTACCATACGGTAAAATCCTATCTCGATTTTATTGAAGCGGCATTTATGGTAAAAACGATTCATCCATTTGGGGCGAACATCAAAAAAAGGTTGGTAAAATCGCCAAAGATTTATATCGCTGATACGGGAATATTACATCGCCTGCTTCGGATCAACGATTATGATCAATTATTGGGAATGCCAAACTTGGGGGCTTCTTATGAGGCCTATGTGCTGCAACAAATACTAGCTGAAAAACCAGGGGACTTGGACATCTACTTTTACAGAACGCACAGCGGCACAGAGGTTGATTTTGTGCTTGCCAGAGCTAATCGGGCAGTTGCCGCAATTGAAGTAAAATTCACTTCTTCGCCAACTGTTTCAAAAAGTTTAAAGCAGGCAATAGCGGACTTAGAAACCACCAATAACTACATAATCGTGCCGCAATCAGAGTCTTTTTATAAATCAACAAATATTAAGGTTTGTAGTCTTTTTGATTTTTTAACCAATGAACTGCCAATCTTGTAACTTCATCAGTACGAGTGAGCCTAGTGCCATCATACAAAGAGGTGCAAGCTCCATTGCAAATCCAGCAGAAGGTTGACAATGTACGCCCCGAAAGCATCATCGTTTTTCATGATAGTGTAAAGGCGTGGAAGAATTTGAA
>CAYQDW010000100.1:0-5539 GCA_964416385.1 uncultured Cryomorphaceae bacterium
CAGGCCGAAGATGCACCCGCCATTTTTGCCATGCGGGCAAATGCACGTGTTGGCCGGTTTATAGCCCGGCCGGAAATGGAAAAAAGCGAAGATGCTGAAAGTCTGACCCAAAAAGCGCGGGAAGCATTTTATGAAAAACGCGGCATTGCCTGGGCAGGAGTGGTTAAAGCAACCGGAGAAATGATTGGCACCTGTGGGTTTAACCAGATTGATGCGCCCAACTTGCATGCAGAAATTGGTGGGGAGATGGCCGTGGAGTTCTGGGGCCGTGGTTTGGCACAAGAGGCGGTACAAGCCATTATTGCCTTTGGGTTTACCAAACTGGGTCTTCATACCATAGAAGCCAAAGTATCACCCCAAAACCGCAGCGCCATTTACCTGATGGAACAGTTGGGCTTTGTAAAAGAAGCGCATTTTAAAGACCGCATTTATTTTGAAGGTGAATTTCAGGATATGGCGGTGTATACGTGTTATGCTAACGTATAAGTGTTACTGTACCTACCTCATCATAATTTTTTGGGCCACCCACATATTTGGCGTAAACAATGCGGAAGTTGTACACCCCGGTAGGCAAAGGCTCGCCTTGATAAGAGCCATCCCAGCGATATCTGCAATAGTTGCGCAATTCGCTGCTGGTTACTTCAAGGTCAATATCTACTGCAAGTGTTGCCGTTGCTTCTGCCCCAAAGTATACGACACTATTTGTGATAACTGTATTCACATCAAACCATATTTCGTCCAGTATCAATACCGTTTACCCAATTATTTGCCCTGCAGTAGGTAAGTTTGAAGCGGCTACATTTCTGTAAATGGCATCTAGTTTTATACCGGGTTGGCAACAATCTATAAGCGTGATTTCATAAATGGTTTGTACGCCATTGTCATCATCTATAATTTCATAGGTGCCGTAACTTTTAGGTCCTTGTATTGCACCGGTAAAAAGGTTTAACTCTCCTGTACCCGGGTCAAAACTGGTGCTTGCACCGGTAATACCATTTATACTCTGGTCGTAAACATTTATTCCCGGGTTATTTTGTAGAAAGTATAAAATTACAGTTTTAATATAAAAACCAGCTTTTTTCAGCTAGACTTTACAGTAACTTTTAAAAAGTATTGCTTTATGAGCCGCCAGCTGAGCCAGGCCACCAACAGCATAATTACCGCAGCCGCAACATAGGGCATGTAATAGGCAAGACCGTAAAGGGCTGTACCCACCTGGGGACCAATTACCCGCGCTAGGGAACCTACACTTTGGTTGGTGCCCAGAATCTTGCCCTGGCTTGCCCGGTCAGTATTATTACTAAGCAGTGTATTTATTGTTGGCGTTAAGAATGAATTCCCTAATGAAAGGAGCGCCAGCAGCACCAACTCAAGCGGGACGAACAGCGCTTTTGGTACAAAGGGCATAAATAGCAGGCCAACCAACATGAGAATGTTACCCATAATGAGCAAATTACGCTCGCCCAGCTTTTTATTAAACCAACCGATTAATGCGCCCTGTATGATCACAGCAAGAATACCAATGTAGCTGAATGTGTATCCAACTTCTGATTCTGTAAGATCATAATGTTCCTCCCACAACAGCGCAGCCGTAACCTGCATCATGCTAAAAGCAGCCACATACACAAAGTTGATCAGCAGCAGGCTGCCGGTCATTTCGGTTTTAAACCCGGCAATAACATCGCTAAAGGGATTTGGAAACAACTTGCGGTTGGCTGTGCGTTCATGCAATGACTCTGGCAGCAGAAAAAAGGCCATAATGAGGTTGATAAAAGAGAAACCGGCAGCCACATAGCCCACATAGATTAGCCCGAAATTCTCCTTAACGTACCCGCCTATAGGCGGACCGAAAATAAAACCTAATCCAAACGCAGCCCCGATAATGCCAAATGCCTTGGTGCGGTTGCTTGGCTCTGTAACATCACTGATGTAGGCTTGCGCTACACTCAGGTTGGCTGCACCAAAACCGCTTAATGCTCTTGAAATAAAGAGAAGCAGGATGGTTGTGGCATGGGCAAAGAATACATAGGCCAATGCTGTGATAAAAATACTCACGAGCATAATTGGCCTGCGGCCGAAACGGTCACTTAATCCGCCCCAAAAACTGGCAAACAAAAATTGCATGAAGGGGAACATTATGGCGATGGTACCGATCTGCCAGTATGGGGCTCCCAACTCTTTAGAAAGGATGGGCAAAATGGGGATGATAAGGCCAAAGCCCATCAGATCCAGAAAAATGGTTACAAAAAGTACCGAAAGTGCGGCTCTATTGCTCGATTGTGATTTCATCAGCGCTTGCAATAATACGCATGCTTTCTGCAGCGGCTGTTACCTGAGGAAAGATTTCTGAAGCCTCTTTCGCAAACACCTGTTTATCATCATAGCGGGCACTGTAATGCCCCAAAAGTAAATGTCGGGCATTGGCCGCTTTAGCAACTTTGGCAGCCTGTGTTGCAGTACTGTGGCGGGTCTTTTTTGCACGGGCCTTATCTTCCTGCAAAAACGTTGATTCATGATAAAGCAGATCAACGCCCTGCACAAAGTCAGCCGTGCGCTGCGCATAAGCCGTATCGCTACAAAAAGCGTAGCTCAAAGGTGGTGGCGGATCTATGGTCAGTGTTTCATTCGCAACCACGCTTCCATCCTCTCCTACCCAATCTTTGCCTTGCTTTATGCCATGCAAAGCGTATATAGGCACCTTGTATTGGCGAATTTTATCAGAAATAAGCTTGCGATCTTTTGGTTTTTCCACAAACAAAAAACCCGTGGTGGTGATGCTGTGCCGCAGCGGAAAACTATACACCTGTACCCTTTTGTCTTCAAAAACAAGTTGTTTGCCATTAGCATCTGTAGGATGAAAGTGCAGCGGATAAACCAGTTGGGTGTTGCTGGCCTTCATCTGCAGATCCAGTATTTCCTGCAACATGGGTGGCCCATATACGTGCAAAGCATTTTTACGGTTTTGCAGGTGATAGCTACTAAGTAAACCAATGAGCCCGAAATAATGGTCGCCATGCATGTGGCTGATAAAGATGTGATTAATCTTGCCCATGCGGAGTTTTAATTGCCTGAGGCGCTGCTGCGTGCCTTCGCCACAATCAATTAAAAAAAACCGCTCAGCCATATAAAGTAGCTGAGCGGTTGGGTATTGTGTTGATGTTGGTGTGGCAGAACCACAGCCTAGTATGGTTACTTCAAAAGCCGACATTAACGGCCTATGATAAAGCGGCCTACCTGACTGGCGTTCTCAATTTCCAAACTGTAGAAATACATGCCTGCGGGCAGTGCATTGCGCCTTATGGCCACCTCATTTTTACCTTGTTGGGTAGTACCATGAATTTCTTTTACAGTACGGCCCGTTAAGTCGATTAAACGTAAGGTGTATGGCTTTTCTGTATGTGCATTAAATTCAAGTTTTGCGGCATCTACCATAGGGTTAGGCTGCATGCGAACCGTTTGCGCGGCAATAAACTGATCGATACCCTGTGCGGCCTTAACCTCAATCTCCATGCTAAAATCTAGCGTATCACCCAAAGAGCCCAAGATCCCTGCGCTTACCACACCATACACAACAATGTCAACTTCATATTTGCCAACTTCTGCTGCGGTAGGTGTGCCACTAAATACAGCACAGCCATTTTCACCACCGGCCCAACCGCAAACACTATTATTACATATATAGGCAATGCTCGCTGGCAAGTCATCAAAATTTACAATACGCATAGAATCTACGGTTGCGGTGATGGTAAAACCCAACGTGTCTATCATTGTATCTGCAGGAATTTTAAGCTGTACAATTTCATTGTATGGCACCCCTACGTAAGCATCAGGCATAACTACCTCAAAACCCGTGCTGCTACCGTTTAACGGATAAATACCTGGGGTATTAAAGTTAGGATCGGGGGTGCACGTTTGGGCTTTAACGCCAAACAAGCCAAATGCGAATAAGAAAATGAGTATTGTTCTTTTCATACGACTAATATTTTAAACTAAGATACAGTTTCAACCGTACTGTTTTACCTATACTATTTAGGTTACTAAATTACACTTGTTAATTTATTTGTGCACTGAGCGCACGTTTTTGCGCTAAAAGGTAGAGCACAGACATACGTACGGCAACACCATTTTCTACCTGTTGCAAAATAATACTGTGATTGCTATCGGCTACTTCTGTGGTTATTTCTACGCCGCGGTTAATAGGCCCAGGATGCATAATTACAATTTCCTTTTTCAGATTTTCAAGAATGGGCAGTGTTACCCCATATTGCATGGCATATTCACGTATGCTGGGGAAGTAACTTATATCTTGACGTTCATGCTGCACGCGAAGCATATTTGCGACATCGCACCATGCTAATGCGTTTTGTAAATTGGTTTCTACCTTAACACCAAGCGTATCTATAAATTTCGGCAACAGCGTGGCCGGACCGCAAACCATTACTTCTGCGCCCATTTTTTGAAGACAAAAAATATTGCTTAACGCAACGCGGCTGTGCAAGATATCTCCAATAATTGCCACACGCACCCCATGTAAGGTGCCGAGTTTATCTCTAATAGAAAAAGCATCTAGCAAGGCTTGTGTGGGGTGTTCGTGCGCACCATCGCCTGCATTTATGATGGTTGCATCTATGTTTTTTGATAGAAATACACCAGCACCGGGATTGGGATGACGCATTACCACCATATCTACCTTCATGCTTAAGATGTTGTTAACCGTGTCTACAAGTGTTTCACCTTTTTTAACTGAAGATGAAGCTGCAGAAAAGTTAATAACATCTGCGCTAAGGCGCTTTTCAGCCAGCTCAAAGCTAAGTCTCGTGCGCGTACTATTTTCAAAAAACAGATTGGCAATGGTTATATCACGTAAGCTTGGAACTTTCTTTATTGGCCGATTGATAACTTCTTTGAATTGGCTCGCGGTATTGAGGATAAGCTCAATATCTGCTGTAGTTACATCTTTGATGCCTAATAAGTGATTTACAGAAAGTTCACTCATGCGCTTTTGTTTGTCATGGTTACAGCATCTTTACCATCAGTATCCTGCCAAAAAACAGTAACGCGTTGGCTAGCAATGGCATCTACGCGCTTACCGGTGTAATCTGGCTGTATAGGCAAATCTCGGCTAAAACGTCTATCAATTAAGCAGAGCAGTTCTATGCTTGCTGGTCTGCCAAAACTTTGTATGGCATCTAGAGCGGCACGCACGCTTCGCCCAGTATAGAGCACATCATCTATAAAAACAACGCGCTTGCCTTCTACTAAAAAATCTATTTTGGTTTGGTTGGCCTTTAATGGCTCATTGCGTCTTCTAAAATCGTCACGAAAAAAAGTGCTGTCTAAAAAACCTACCTGAATTCGTGGAATGGCATACTCAGTTTCTAGCAATTTCACCAGCCTTGTGGTCAATGCAACGCCCCTTGGCTGCAACCCAATAAGTACACTATTTGAAAAGTCAAGGTGGTTTTCAATAAGCTGACAGCACAGGCGATTGAGGATGATGTGCAGCTCTTTGGTGCCGATGATTTCTTTTTCATTCATA
>CAYQDW010000101.1:0-5498 GCA_964416385.1 uncultured Cryomorphaceae bacterium
CGTTGTAGTTGCCTTCTCCTAATTCAATGGTTGCAGAAGTAGTGAATGGGTTAGGTGAAATGATTAGCTGCCGTTCTACAAAACCATGTTCTTCATCACCCAAATCATACGTGCTACAAACGGCATTTGGCCCATTTACATAATTGCCCACAAAGTAATTCATGTGAGTTACGGTATCTGTGCCAATGGTAGTGCTTTGCTCGTTAAAGGTGCAAAACAGGGTATCATTAGCAAAACCGAAACTAATGGGCGGGCGGGCAAAGTTGCCGGGTGTGCCGCACCATTGGTGGCCATTCCAGGCGGCAAAGTAGCTTATAGGGGCATCTGCAAAACCGCTGTTGCTAATAAAAGAATACAATAATGAATCATGCAAAAAGAGATCTATCACAAAGCCACCAACCCCACCGCCCATACTCGTCCATTGTGTGCCATCCCATTTGGCAATGCCATTGCCCGGGTTATATGGGTGGTCTGATTTAAAAAATGTACCTCCCATGAACAATTCATTTCTATAAAACTCCAGCGCTGTTGCTCTGGCCCAGCCACCCCAGAGGCCATAGGGGTAAGGGTGCCATTGTGTGCCATCCCAACGCACAATGCCTTTCCAACCGGCACTGTCGTTTGGTGGGCTGCCGTTGTTTACTGTATAAATCTGCCCATTGTGTATCTGCAAGTCGGCAAAGGCGCCAAAAAATCCCCAAGTTTCGGTTGGGTGGACTGGATTGCCTACATTTTGCCAAGGCAATGTATCGTGCTTAAACACTAAGTAGCCGAGCGTGTCGGTGGGCGAAGCATAGCCGGCCCAAATTAATATGCTATCTCCAGAAACATCGATATCTTCCACGAAGTGAAAGAATGGATCAGACCACAAACTATCGTTCCACCACTTTAGAAGTGAAGCAGAATAGGTCTGCGTACTGTCTAAATCTGAAATTGCAGGATTGAATTGCCCACCGATGAGTAAGGTATCACCCCACAAAGCAATGTCCTTTACTTTGCTGAAACCACCAATAGGAAAAGTAATGGGCAGTGGTACCCATTCACCACCTTCACGGTAGGCCACACCCCTACGTATGCTGTCTTCATCCAACCACGTGCCGTATATCCATTCTTTACCCAAAATGTTATTCTTAAATTTAATATCAAAATAATCAGGGTAATTCCATTGCGTTGGGTAAATGCCGTCCATAGCTGGTTGCCAATTTTGCGCACCCAGTTTCTGCAGGGCACACAAAATAAAGGCTATTAACACACTAAAGCTTGCTAATCTTAGCATGGTAAGTATAGTTGGCGTTAATAAAATAGATGCCCGGGGCGAGATTGCCAAGGTTTAATTCAATCTCGACCATACTGTTGGCATAGGTTTGGGTGTATACTAAGCGGCCATTAATATCTACGATGCTTACCACAGCAATGGCTTCCTGGTTTGCGAGTTGTATTTTTATCTGGCCAGTACATGGGTTTGGGTATGTTAATAGCGACCCTGCCACTTTTGTACTTTCTTCCACATCTAACCCTGTCTCAATATTAGTAATCCCAAAACGCGTAATAACAATATCTGAGGCAATGAACGACCAAAATGGTTTGTCTTTAAACCATGAATTTGGAGTGCTTAATGATGATACCGGATACTTTTCAGGGTTAGATATGTAAGAACCTGGACTTTCTGACCGGCTTGTTGCTGTTGTTAATACATATGCCTGATTATTCAGCGAATAACTGTGCACATCGCCTAGAAATTCTCTGCCAAGGTGCCCACCCAGTGTTTGACTTGTGGAATTATTACCATACATGGTACCCCAATTATAAAAGTCGAAAATGGGGTTTGCATGATTTTTGTACGAAAAAGCGGCTAAATAAATATCTTCTCTTGCGGGCCATGTATTGGCATTTACATTCTCATAAAAGTAACCCGGCCTGTAATATGAAGGAGCATTGTCTATAACAGATGCAGATGCGAATAATGTGTTAACTTGGTTGTTATAACTTAGCCGCCCTCTTCCCGGTAGAAGACCGTGGCCGTTATTTGTTCCACCATCGCTCCAAAAATCTATAGGCGTAGCCGCATATCCATTCCACATGTCTGCTTGTTGGCCGTTCAAGCCAAAATATGTTTTCCATTTTACAAATCCTTCGTCTATGCGAAGTAAAAATGCCTCTCCATTCGTAGATTGATATTGGCTTGTTGTGAAATTAAACGGTGTTTCAAGACCACTATCATCTAAGCCAAAATAAACCCAGCCGTATTCGT
Source organism: uncultured Cryomorphaceae bacterium (assembly GCA_964416385.1). Taxonomy (GTDB): domain Bacteria; phylum Bacteroidota; class Bacteroidia; order Flavobacteriales; family Schleiferiaceae; genus JAUHWL01. The sequence goes on from CAYQDW010000101.1 coordinate 2,252, forward strand.
GCGCCCACGCTGTACTGCTAAAAAATTCCAGGTATTTCCAGTCTTTGTCAAAACTGCTTAAACTGCCGGCAAAGCGCTGGGAAGCGGGGTTAAAGGTGCCAATTTTTGCATGCGTAACACCACGCCCGCAATAGCTGGCTCCATCGCCCGCAAAACAGATGTCATACAGTTCATCAAAATCTGTGGAAAGATACGTGTTCTGTGTGCCAGGTATTGTAATTGAAATGCCCCCGCCTAGAATAATTGAAGCATAAACCACCTTATAGGAACTTAAGTCTATTGCAGCAACGTAGCCTCGTTTATTGCCTATATTAGGGTGGGTTAGTGTAAAAAAACTGCCATCGTTCGGGTTATATACAGGTAGTGTGTGGTTGGCGGGTGGGTTTTGGCTGCTGCTCGCTACATTGCTACCGTTGTTTGCTTGCGTGGTGCTGCCTACAAAATACAGAATGCCACCGGGGGTAATGTCTAAAGCATTAACTGTTTCGTGGCCAGCGCCACCAAAGGGTGTTAGCAATAATTTAGTACCGGAGGAGTTGTCAAGTGTACCAATAAACAGTTCTGAAGTAGTTTGAACAGAGGTATTGCTTTGTTGATAGGCTCCAGAAGGAATGTTTGACGATGTGGAAGGTGATAGATTACCGCGATATTCACCAACAATGTGGACTTCCTTAGTGTTCATGGGAAAAGTTGTGATATTCTCATGTAACCCAACCCCTTTTACCCGGTAGCTATTGTATCCGTTTGTTGTAGCAGAACCTAGAATAGAAACCCATTGCAATACAGCATTTTGGTTAAATTTAGCTACAAGGCCTTTGTATTGGCCGTTTAGCATACTGGGTGTAACACCGGTACCATTTGGAAAGGCCCACGATTGGGTAAAGCCGGCCACAAAGAGGTCGCCATTGCTTTCATCAACGGTCATGTCAAAGCTGCCGTCATCGCCATCGCCACCAAAAAAGGTGCTCCAGTCCATATTGTCTATGGCGCTGGCTGTATAGGCCGCGCCAATGCCATTTTTAATTTGTATTACGTAGGGGTATTGTACATCGCCCTGGTGTGTAAAGCGCAGGCGTCCATTAGCATCAAGATAATACTCGGTTAGGTTATCGTCAATAGTATCGCCCCCTAAGGTGTAGCTAAAGGGATTTATCCAAACAATATCGTCTTTTAAGGTTGGTATGTGTACATCGCCACTGTGAAGAAAAGTGCCGGTTGCACCGTCAATTTGCAAGGCAATATCAGCCAGGTTTGCGCTTTCGTCTTTTAAAACCAGCACTAACTTAAAGCCCTGACTGTTGGTGGTAATAAAGGCATCAGTACCTGGATAAACATTTGGGTAGGCCAGCACATTTTGCGCTTGTTGCTGCTCAAAGGCTTGCGCATCAAGGTAATAATTAAAAAATTCAGGTCGGGTATATTGGCTAATGTGGCCAAGGCTGGTGGGTTGGCTGCCTGCAAAGCTAAAGTCTATGCGTTGTATAAAATCGTTGGCAACATTGTCATTAGTATAATCCCACAAGCGGGTGCTAAAAAAATCATCGGCAAAAAAGTATTCGTGTGCCAAGCCAAAAGTGGTGTACTTAATGTCGTTGGCCAACGTGCCATTAGCGTGGTAAACACGGCCGGCTGCTTCTAATATAAGGCTGCCTTTAGAAAAGGGCTCATTGTCTAAGGGGTAATGCACTTCTTCGTAATTGTAGGCTTTTGTTTTGGTAATGCCTTGTATAGCATAGGTAACGTAAATGTCGCCCAGCATATTGGCTTCTAAATTTAAGGCCGTTTCATTACTTGTTGGGTCATCGCTTATGCGCTCTTCCCACAATAGGTTGCCGCTTGTGCCTTCAAAGCAATAGATGTACACATCTTTTTGCGCCCCTTGGGTTACATTGGCTAAAACAAGGTAGTTGCCGTCATTGTCTTCCAACACTTTTATTGCCCTGTCATTTTCGCCAAAAGCATCAAATGTAGTATGCCAAATTAATGCACCGCCTTGGGTGTATTTGCGCAGCAACAAATCCTCATTGTTTGGCGCTATGGTTGTATAGCCAACGGTGGTTAAGGTTCCGGCATTGTTGGTTATTACGGCCGTAAACTCATCATTTAATCCCGCAAAGCTGTACGTATCATTCCAGAGGTAATTGTTGGTGGCGTCAAGCACCACAATTTTTGCATCGCTTTGCAAGCCATTTAGGGTACGGCCAACTAAATTGATGAAACCGTTTTGCAATACGCCATCTTTTAATTCATCTGTTGTATTGGCTATGCCGTTTGTGCGTTCTTCGCTAATTAAATCACCATTTTCATTGTAAAACCAAGATACTATATCCCAATCTGTTTGCGTTGTCTGGCTCGATCCATTTACTTGTATCAGGCCATTTTCAACAAATACTTTCAATCCAACATCGGCCTGCCCTGCAAAATCATATTTGCTTTGCCATAATTGTTGGCCGTCTATTGATATGGCCTGCAAAAGCATATCGTAGTTTCCTGATTTATCTGTTGTGCCACAGACTATAAATTGCTCATTCTGGGTGTTTATTACAAAAGATGCCGGCACTTGTTCACCTGTTTCTGCCAGTATTGTTAACCATTCTACCACCCCGGCTTGATTTATTTGTGCCAGAAACAAATCTGCATTTACGCCATTTGCATCGGTCTTTACACCAAGTAAATAAATTTCGTTGTTATAATCAAGTAGTTGTACCGGTTGGAATTGGTCTGTTGTGGTGTTATTTAACGATGCCGTCCAAAGCAGCGTGCCTTAAGGATCCCACTTTTGAATTTTGGTATCCAGCCCTTTTGAAGCATTTAACTCTGTTCCTGCCCGATAAAAATGCTGTGTAGCATCAATTAAACTTGGTGCACCAAAAGGCGTAGTTTGTACGCCTCTGTTTTCTGCCCAAAGCAGACTAATTGCGTTGTTTTGGGCTTGTAAGCCCCCCCCCTACAATGAAGCTTACCAAAAGTGGTTTTAGAATACCGATTGATAATTTCATGTAATAAATATTTAGATGAGCAGTAAATATCGAATTTTCTTGGAAACGAAAACCCCGCTCTGAAAATTCCAGAGCGGGGTTTTTTCTCTCTCAAATCTATCATGGCAATGCGTAGCGCAGAAGCTCCGCAAGCCATAATGTCTTGATTTACTCTACCACAAACTTAGAGGTGCGGGCATAGCCCTTATCGTTAGTAACAGTCATCATGTAGATGCCTGCCTTCATGTTGCCACGTTCAATAATCACGT
>CAYQDW010000102.1:0-5423 GCA_964416385.1 uncultured Cryomorphaceae bacterium
TTTCCAAAACTCACCAAATACACGCCAGCAAAAATGAGGGCGGCAGAAAGCACTTCTCGTAAAGAGAGTGCGTCTTTACCTAAGGCCAAGGCCACTAACGTTGCTATTACAGGCTGCAGATAAATGTAGATGCTTACTGTGGTGCTACTCACAATCTTTAAAGCATAAATGTTGAATAAATACGCAATAAACGTGGTGCAAACTACCACAAACGCCGCTTGGGCATAAATAGAAAAAGTCCAATCTTCCCATTGCACAGCAGCAAATTGTCCAACGCCTGCCGGAATTACAAAAAGCAAACCAAAAGTAAATACCCATTTAATGACTTGAACGGGCGGATATTTAACCATCAGCGGCTTTATTATCACCAAATAAACGGCATAACAGGTGGCATTGCCTAAAACCAACAGGTTGCCCAACGCTGTATCGCTTTTTAAAAGGTCGATTTCACCTCGGCCAACTATGAGATAAATGGCACCCGCTGCGCCTAAAAAAACACCTATCAATCGGGTTTTACGCAATGGTTCTTTAAGGGAAATGGCACTGATTATGAGCACAAGAATGGGGTTTGCCGTCATGATTACGCTAGCGTTTATTGGCGTAGAAAGATGTAATCCTTCAAAAAACAATAGCTGATTGGCAGCAATGCCAAAAAAGCCCCCCAGCGCGATGCGAGGCCAATCATTGCGGTGAATTTTTACAGGCGTGCCAGAAAAAATATGAAAAACCCAAAATAAAAATCCCGCCCCAACAACACGTAAAAAAATAAAACCACGTGGGCCGATGTAGCCATTCATAACTTCTTTGGCTAAAGTGTAGTTGAGGCCGTAAATCACCGCGACAATAAATAGCGCAAGATGTGCTTTGGTAGTTGCTTTCATCGCGTACAAAGAACTGCTTTTGTTTAGAGAAAATAGCGCGGTAAGGTTTGGTTACTTTTGATGCATCTAAATCCAATACATGCGCATTGTACCTCATCTAAGAATAGCCTTGCTCTTGTTTGTGCTCGCTTTTTCTTCTGCCTATATGCTAACCCGCTTTGGCGTTACAGAAAAATATGAAAGCACTACTGTAATTTTTACCCCAAATACGCATGCAAACATCCATTTGGTAAGCGCTGGTATGCGCTTTGGGTACGACAAAGAAATTGGAGAGCAATTAGAAATGCTGGGCTCTAATGCTGTACGCGATGCCCTGGTAAAGGAGTTTGATTTGATTAACGTGTATGATCTTGACACCACAGAGGTTTACTGGCTAGAAAAACTACAGAAAAAATATAGCCGCAACGTCCATTTTAATCGTACCGTAAACAAAAGCATAGAAATTAGTGTGCGTGATGCCGATGCTCAACGTGCGGCGGCTATGGCAAACCGCTTGGTAGAGCTTGCAGACTTACATAAAAATGCCGTGGTGCAACGCAATGTTGCGCTTGCCGCTGATGCCGCATATACAAGCTACCAAGAAAAAGCGGCTCTCATAACAGAAATGACAGATTCTCTAGAGGCGCTTAGGCAAGCGGGAGAAAGCGTGTGGACCTTTGGCGAAGAGCGAAAAAGCGGCCGCTATCAGAATTATGAGCTCCAATATCGAAAAGAATTAGAGCGTTTTCTTGATCTAAAAATGCGGTGGGAAGAGCTCCATGATCTAAAACAAACGACTGTACCAAAGAGCTATGTGGTGAGTGCTGCTTTCCCGGCAAGCAAGCCTATTTATCCTAAAAAAGGCTTGTTGAGTTTACTTGCTGGATTAGTTGCGGCTCTGGGTTATATTTTCTTGCGCAACACCAAGCTGTCTTAGGTTGCGCATATCTACAAGAATAACGCACGTATGGCCCGCCTTTGGCGCTCTAATTTTTCCTGTTGGCCTAATTTGGCTTGCTGAGTCAAATGCTTTGGGGGCATTAATCGCGCTTATTGGCTTATTTATGGCGCTGTTGGTTTATCAATATGATTTAATAAAGCACACCTTCTTGCTGCTGGTTGGAGTTCTTTTCTTTAGTGTAGAAATTCCTTTGCCAGGAGGTTTTGCGCTTAGTTTACCTGCTGAGCCTCTTGTTCTTTTATTGGCGCTTTGTGCACTTGGCGTTGGTTTTCACAACAAACGTGCACTGCTCATGCATTTGCGAGAGCCAATCTTATTTATGGTTGCGCTGCTTGTATGCGTTTGGTTAGTTACAGCGGCTACCTCAACCATGCCATTAGTCTCTGTAAAATATGTGTTTATAAACCTTGTATACATCGTTTTGGGGCTGATTTTATTCCCGCTTTTGCTTTATAACAAAACGCTTACCATCCCACAAATCATCAGGTGGGCGGCTATCCCTTTGTTTTTCTTCGCAGCATTTGGGGTATACAACCTTTTGCCTTACCGCTTTAACCCAGGCGCAGCCCCTCTTATTGGCTACCCTTTTTTTAAAGACCATACTATTTACAGCGCCACCCTTTCACTATTTGTGCCACCACTTTTGCTCTGGCCGTTCTTTTCTGCACGTCCGCTAAAATGGGGATGGCTTTTCCCCACACTAGGTGTCGCGGTAATGTTTGCATTGTTCATCTCCAGCAGTCGTGCAGCATGGTTGGCACTTTTAATTGCCGTTATTTTTTATGTGCTCGTTCGGTTTGGTGCAACACTAAAACACATCGTATTTCTGCTGTTAATCGCTGGTTTTTGCAGTTGGATTTTTGCAGATCATCTTGCGCAAAAGATTCGCGTTAACCCCTACACCAGCACAGAAACCACTGGCAGTTTGCAAGAACAAGCCCTTTCTGTTACCAACGTAAGTAGCGATGTTAGCAATCGCGAACGCCTAAACCGGTGGCTTTGTGCACTGCGGATGGGTGCAGAAAAACCGATAACCGGATTTGGGCCAGGCACTTACCAGTTTACATATTTTCCATACCAACGAGATGATGAAATGACCTATATCTCTGTTACAGATCCTTTTAATACCATTATCGGTAGAGGCGGTTCCGCACACAGCGAGTATCTGCTGTTATTGGCTGAATCTGGGGTTTTTGGCGCATTAGCCTGGATCGGTTTACAAGTGTTTTTGTTGATTGGTTTTTTCCGTATTTGGCAAGGGCCTCTTCCCGCCACAGAAAAAAACATGGCCCTTGCGTTATATCTTAGCGTACTTACCTACAGTGTCCACAGTCTTTTTAACAACTACCTCAACACGGTGCAATTTGGCGTTTCATGGTGGATGTTGGTTGGTGGGTTGTTATATCTTAAAACCAAATCAACAACCATGCTGAATAAACATAGACAAACCTCAATTGAGTCGAATTAAGGAAATTAATTCTGCTTATGGCAAGCGATTAGATTTGAAAGTGAAACTCGATATTCTTACACCGCCAGACCCTTGGCAAGAATTTGCTCGGCAATATATTTCGCTGAGACATCAAGAGCTGCGCGTGCCTAACGACACCACACTGAAGCATTTGCCGAAAGTGGCATCTAATCACCCACATGCCAAAGCTTGGAAAATGCGCATGCACGGCCTCGAAAATCTTGTTACTGTGCTTAACAAAACCTTTTCTAAACCCGCGCATATCTTAGATATTGGTTGTGGTAACGGCTGGATGTCGAATCGTATTGCCAAAGCTGGATTTGCGGTTACGGGCATTGATGTAAATCTTCCTGAACTTGAGCAAGCACATCGGGTCTTTGCAAGAACTGGCTTGCGTTTTGCTTTTGCAGATTTATTCTCTTGGCAGCCAGACACCGTTTTTAATGGCGCCTTAATCGCTAGCGCGCTTCAATATTTTGAAAACCCGCAAGAATTGCTAGCGCACCTTTTTAATGTAAATCCACAGCTCACGCATGTTTTTATTTCAGACACGCCTTTCTACTATCAAAATGTCAAAAACGCTGCTGCCCAGCGAAGCCATGATTACTATTTAACGCATGGATTCCCCGAATTAGCAAAACACTACCACCACCATGCACTTAGTGATCTTGGTCATCCATACACTATCGTTTACAAGCCAAAGCCGCGTTTAATACAAACGCTTTGGGGAAGCTCTCCTTTTCCTATTATCGCAGTTACACGTAACCTTTGAAACACAATAACCCAGCATATCAACAACCTATTCTGCCAGGCGCATTAAAACGTGAGCTGATAGACAAGCTTGCTTATTTTGGTGTTTTTAAACACCCTTTAAACGCAGAAGAACTACAAAACCTTTTGCACAATTATTATGCACTAGAGCGTGTTTCTCAAGCCCTTGAAGAACTAGCCGAAACAGGCTTGTGCTATAGCGCCTTAGGTTATTATAGCATGTTTCCCGATGTTGCCGATCAGTCGGATAAACGCCAAAACCAAGAGAAAAACGCAACGCAATACTTTGAAAAACTCCCATTTTACGCCCGGCTTATTGCTTCTTTTCCGTTTGTGCGGGGCGTTGCCGTTTCTGGCTCGCTTTCTAAAGGTGTGATTCACCAAGATGGAGACATTGACTATTTTATTGTAACCGCTCACGGTCGTTTATGGCTCGCGCGGATGTTTCTCGTCCTTTTTAAAAAGGTGGTCTTGCAAAACTCAAGGCGCTATTTCTGCGTGAATTATTTTGTGAGCGAACACCACTTGGAAATTCCTGACCAAAACGTTTTTACGGCTACGGAGGTCACAACCTTAATACCGGTTTTTAACCCCTCTGCGATTCGCCAGTTCAAAGCGTCTAACCCGTGGGTTAAAATGTACTACGGGCATTTTGAACACCCCATCTCAGTAACCGCACAAAATGTACGCCTCAAACGTGTAAAACGCCTGGTAGAGTGGCTCCTCAACAATGCTTTGGGCGATGTGTTAGATATACTTAGTATGCACATAACCGTGTGGCGCTGGCATATAAAGTTCAAAACATATAGCAGAAGTAAATTTGATTTAACACTACGCAGTACGCGCAATGTGAGTAAACATCATCCTCGTGATTTTCAAACAGTGGTGCTCACGCAGGTAGAAGCTAATCGCGCAGAAATATACAAGCGACTGGAAAAGAGTAAATGAGAGTACTGATTACGCATAATTATTTTTTGCGCTTAGACGCAAAGCAGTGGAAAGCCCAAAAACCGTATCCGCCGCTGGCAACATTATATGCAGCAGCGGGATTGCGCAACGCTGGCCACGAAACTTTTTTTCATGATGTGCAGTTCGAAAACAACGCAGAGCACTTTCAATCCGTAATAAAACGCATAACGCCTGATGTGGTGGTGCTGTATGAAGATGGTTTTAATTATCTCACCAAAATGTGCCTCACCAACATGCGTGAAGCCGCATTTACCATGATGGGCTACGCAAAACAACTAGGCGCAACCGTTATCGTTTCAGGGAGTGATAGTACTGACCACTATCAACAGTACCTAGAAAAAGGTGCAGACGTGGTGATTTTTGGAGAAGGAGATGAAACATTGCTGCGTTTAGT
>CAYQDW010000103.1:0-5265 GCA_964416385.1 uncultured Cryomorphaceae bacterium
CACGTGCTGTACAAGTACTTTGAAAAGCCCATGACAGATTTGCGTAAGCGAAAATCTATCTAAAAATCCGCGTACGCGAAAGAAACCATAAAAAGATAATCAATGAAGTTGCGGCTGCAGCAAAAGACCATCCTGCTTCTGCCCATTCTTGCAAAATGAGCTTGCCAATTAAAAAGAGAATACTGTAGGTAAAAAGCACTGCTGTAAGCCAGCTGCCAGCTAAGTTGGCGAGATTGCTTTTCTTTTGCCCCTCTTCATTTACAAAGGGCCACCATCCATCTGGTTTAATCAAGTTGTAAAAATGGCGCAATTTCTCTTCAGGCTCTGGCTTGGTAAGCAGCATAGTGGTTAACCAAATAACCGTGGTAAAGCCAACGGTAAAAAAGAATGTGTTGGGGAATACCCATGATAGCGTATAGTGGGCTACGGCATAGCCAATAAAGGGTGCTATGGTGGCAGCAATTTCTGTCCAAGCATTAATGCGCCACCAATACCAGCGCAAGATCAAAACAAGCCCTAAGCCAGCACCACATTCCATGATAAATTGCCAGACCCCACTGATGCTGTCTATTACCATTGTAACACCCAAACCAACAACCATAAGCAGAATCGTGGCCAGGCGCGACACGGCAACCAGCGTTTTTTCATTCGCATTTGGGTTAATGAACCGTTTATAGCCGTCATTTACCAAATAGCTAGCGCCCCAGTTTAATTGGGTGGAAATTGTGCTCATAAATGCTGCGAAGAATGCTGCAAGGAGTAGTCCCAAAAGTCCAGAAGGTAAAAAATCGCGCATGGCAAAAACGTAGCCAAAGCGCTTATCATTGGCATAGGTAAATGCGTGTTGAAGCCGTTTGTTTTTAGGTAATTCCCGTTCAGCAAAGTATCGCGCATCAATGAGTTCGCGTTCAAAAGCAATCAAGTTTTCATCTGTGTTTAGGGCTTCTTGGTACGTTGCATATGGTACTGTAATTAGGTTAAGATCAATATTATTTTCTATGAGCACTTGAGTTTGCGCACGGGCTTCTTCGCTCTCAAAACTATTGGGGATGCTGTATATAGTGATTGCAGCTAGTCCAACCAAAATCCAGGGCCATGGGCGCAGGCAATAATGCGCCACCTGAAAAAACAGCGTAGCCCCAACAGCATGTTTTTCATTTTTGGTACTCATCATCCGCTGCGCGATGTAGCCCCCACCACCGGGCTCGGCACCCGGGTACCAGCTGGCCCACCATACAAAACCAAAAAAGGCCAAAAAACTGGCGCCTGTCATGGCAAGCACATCGGTTTCGCCATCTGCGGTTATTTGGGGTAGAAAATTTAAACTCCCCGGGGGCAAACTGTTTTTTAGCTGAGCAATACCACCAACTTGGTCGGAGTTTATCACAAAAAAGGCAAGCACTACGCTGCCCGTCATGGCTACCACAAATTGGATGGCATCAGTAACCACTACGCCCATCAAACCTGAAAGTGAAGCGTAAACGGCCACTAAGAGTGTGAGCAGACCGGTATACATGGCAGCAGAGAAATAATCGATTCCAAAAAAGCCCTGCAAAATGGTAATCATGGCCAGATTTACCCAGCCAATAATGAGCACATTCATAAATAATCCGAGATAAAGCGCTTTAAAGCCGCGCAAAAAAGCTGCGGGTTTGCCGCTGTAGCGTAACTCGATAAATTCAACCTCAGTAACAATGTTGGCTCTGCGCCATAGGTTGGCAAAAAAGAAAGTAGTTAGCATGCCGCCCGCCAGTAAATTCCACCAAAGCCAATTGCCGCTAATACCGCTATTGCCTACCAGCTCGGTAACGGCAAGGGGCGTATCGGCAGCAAAAGTTGTGGCCACCATACTTAAGCCGGCCAAATACCACGGCAAGTTTCGCCCACCAAGAAAAAAACTTGTCAGGCCCGTTGCAGATTGTTTTCGGTAACTAAGTCCGATAAGAACGATAGCGGAAAGAAAAACCAATAAAATTGCCCAGTCTAAAAAGGATAGTGCCACGTTAAGTTTGTTTTGGCAAGTTTATTGTTTTTGGAGGCAGACCGCTTAAACGCGGTGAAAAGGTTTTTGGGGGGATTTTCAACAAAACAATCTGCTTTGTTTGCAGCACCCAATCTTTAACTTTTAAACTTTAGCCTTCTACATTTTGACTTTTGCTCTAAAATTAAAAATGTAACCCTAAACCTCGGAGGTAAAAGTTGTGGACTACCCGCCACTTGTTCCACTTCATACCTGCCGCGCGTTAACCTCACCCCGGCCCTCTCCAATTTTGATAGCTCTCCAAATTGGAGAGGGAGACGTAACTGGAAAAATTACGGTTAAGAACGCTCTTTGGGGGGAAGTAGGGCTACCGAATAATCGTAACCGTACCTCTTACCTGCCTTTCACTTCCTTTTGGGTCGGGTTGTGTAGCGTTGGGGTTTATGTACAGATATTCTATCAAGTACGTATAAACCCCGACTGGTAAATCTTGGCCTTGGTAGCTGCCATCCCAGTTGTTTTGGTAGTTATCGCTGTAAAAAACGCGTTTGCCCCAGCGGTCGTAAATGCTGAGTTTTACGGGCGCAGGTGCGCCCTGAAACGCAAAATAATCGTTGGTGCCATCACCATCGGGCGTAAAGGCGTTGGGCACCCAGAGGTAGCTTTCGCAAAAATCTTGCAGCGCCCAAGTGCTGTCTGCCAAATTGTAGCAAGGCGTTTGGGCGTTTAAATAATACAAACCCCGGTTGCGCACTTGTATGCCGGTTAGGGTGCTGCCGGTGTTCCACAAATAGACAGTTAGTATTGAGTATTGAGAGGGCAGCGTGGTGGCTTGAATTACCGCCTCGGTGCCCTCGCAAAAGGTTACTGTATCCGGCAAACTTAGTGTGTAGTTGGGCGGGAAATAATCTACCACAATAGTATCTCCTGCTACAAAGCGGCTGTTAATGGTGGTTTGCACCCAATAGGTGCCGGGCTGGGTTACGGTAATTGTGCTATCGGTGCTTCCGGTGCTCCACAGGTAGGTGGTGGTGGTGTCTTCTAACATAAACCCATTTAGCAGTGGTTGTAAAGCAAGCTGCTCGTTCGGGCAAAGCAGTGTATCGTTGGGCAGAGTGGCGGTTAATAGGGTATCAGTAGATTTATAAAGATAAATAGCATCAATGAGGTAGTATGGCATCTGTAGAGGTGTAAACCAAGCATCTGAAGTAAAACCGCTTGGAATTAACACTGTTGCTGTATCGTGCCAAAAATTGCCAATGTTAAAAAACCGTTCAGTGCCATTGGCAACGTATGTGCCGATTACGCGCGTCCATGATGTTGTATCTGTAATTGCATATTGGGTTTCAATGTGCGGACCAACGTTTTGAAGATAGGATGTAAAAACAAGACTATCGGAAGTGAGTCTAACCCCTAAATTTTTAGAAAATGCGTTCGACCATTTAAATGGCCGCGCATAAAACTCAATAGTATATTCTACCCCTGCCTTTAATGTGTCTTGCAATTTCTGGGCAATGTAGCCTCTATGTAAAATATTTTGGCTTAAAGGCGCTTGCTTTCTTATACTAATCATGGCATACCCGATGCCCTCTTTTGGGCAAGGCATCGGGTAATTGCAAGGTTTGGCTTGTCTATAAGCACTCTGTAGCATCGGCTCCATGCATGCATGTGATAACCAACCTCCACCATAAGTGGTTGAACTAGTATCGTCTATTGGTGAATACCAATTAATGATTCCCCAACTTGAGTTAGGAAATAAAAAAGCACTATACCAAGAATGACAACCTACAGGATCTATTACATCATCAAAATTATTGTTATTGACCAAATTTTGAGAGTATGAGAAGCTGTAGAGAAAGAATAATATAGGTATAAGTCGAATCTTAGTCAACGATAAATCTTTCAGCATTTATCTCCTGTTCTTTAAGAACCCTCACAATATAAACTCCTTTAGGCCAATCCTTCACATCCAATATTATTTCCTTATCAGGGTTGTTTTTCAGCCAAATCAATTGCCCTGCGACCGAATAAACGGTTACTTGTGTAATCGGATATGTGGAATTAATTATTACCCAGACTATGTCAGATGAAGGATTGGGGTAGATTGTCAATTCATCCTTGAAAATATTTTCAACTTCAACTCTTTTGTTTGATGGTACAGCAACACTGCACTGAGGATTTGAATTTGCTGCTTTTTCAAGTAATTGAGGATAGTTTGTGCTTGTTTCTTCTGGAAAATTTGGGTTAACATATAAGCCGTTACCAGAATAGTAATAGTCAAAATACTCAGATGTACTAATATTCACTCTATTATCCTGCACGCGCCTCCCGGTATTATAACCAATAGCTTGTAGCCAGCGGTTGTCAGCCGCTAACGTTGATTCACCAAAATGCGGTATTTGCGAACCAATTTCGATAAAGATTCCATGGTAATTTCCGGTAAATTCATTACTCTGAAAATTAACTGGATGACCATTTGCCAATGTGTTCCATGTATCTTTTTTAACGTTGCCAGAAAGACTAAGACCTCTCCCTGCATACGAAATATCATTGCAGCCCACAAATGCATTTCGGCTATTGGTTAATTGTATGCCTACGCTTTGATAATTGTTGGTGGCATTGGGCAGCGTTACTCCAGTAGTGTATATATGCGTTATCGTGTTTTCACCAATACTAACGCCTTCGCAATTGTAGGCAGAAACACCTGTGGCAATATTGCCATTACCGGTAGTATTAGAAGTTTTTGTCGGGTATAAGTCATTAAAGTTTACATATACCTTTTGGTTTGATGAAGATTGCCAGTTCGAGAATAAATTCTGAAGTAGGATACAAGTTTTAGCGGTAATTTCATTGTACTGAATCCTTGTTCGGCTGCTTATTGTAGATGCTGCAATAACTTTAACAGCTTCGCTTAGCGTATTGTGGCTAATGATGTTATGGTAAATCTCGGTTTGCACGGGTTCTTCAATACGGATTGATGCACCGTCATACATGTAATTTGAGGTTGACGTTGCATTTTCATCACCAACAGTTACAGTACTGCCATGCGCATAAATACCCCCAGGTGCGCCATTGGCTTGTGCCGATTTTTGAAAAGTATTATTGGTTATTATGGCCGTACTCGCTTGTTCTATATACATGTTCATACCTTCGTTAAAGGTATTGCCATCCATTGTGCCAATGCTGTTTTGGGTAAGCCATACGTGAAGGTAATTGTCAAAACTGCCGCTAAAATCGGCCCAAAAAGCATTGCTATTGTCGAGAATGAAATTTTGGGCTTCATT
>CAYQDW010000104.1:0-5176 GCA_964416385.1 uncultured Cryomorphaceae bacterium
TGAGGTGAGGTGAGGTGAGGTGAGGTGAGGTGAGGTATTCATGAGATATAGATTTAGACCTCTAAAGATAAGATTTAGTCTACTTGTGCCAATGCGTGTTTTTGCTCAATTTGTCTTGCGTTTTTGTACTGTTTCAAGGTTCTATTAAGAATTGCTACTTCATCGTCTTCCCCGCTCCCGAGTGGGCTCATTAGTTAGAGGTGTGCCTGTGATAGTATGATTAAAAATCAATTATCCAAATTCAACTCCAACGAAAAAAAATCTTTGTTTACAATCAAATTTCGCAATCCGTAATACTGGATGAGCACCATGCGACCATCATCCAGAAACGCGTATAAACGGTCAGGGTCCCACTCTAGGGGCAAGCCATCTTCGCCAACCTCTTCGTCTCTATCTGGGCGCTTGCGGTAGCCGGTTAGCTTTTGGGTAGTGCCTGTGTTATCGGTTACCACCAATTCAAAAACGGGCAGGGCGTTTTGGAGGCTGTCTTTTTTAGCCCAAATGCCATCTGTTGGTACTACCATAGCTTCGTAATTGGCGGTTCTGAAAGAGCCCAAAAAGATATTCATGTTTACTTCTTGCACATCTCCAACAACGGTTCCGTCCAGCCCTTTTAAAACGGGTGTAGCACCGGTGTTATCCACAGTAAAAGATTCTGCCTCGCTGCTGGTATAGGTCATTTTTATGCTGGTGATGTTTTCTTTGGCCACACCAAAAATAGTGCGGTCGCGCCACAGGTATTCTTCAGTAAAAAAGCGGCTGTTGAGGTAACCGTTAAAACCTTGAATGTGCACAGCAAATGGCTGTTCTGCACCGGCAAGCATCATGTAGGTGCCCAGTTGGTCTGGCGTTTCGGTACCCACAAAAAAGTGCTTTATAAGTTTGTCTCCAGAGTACACTTTTACTTCTTTGCCGTAAACAGCCAAACGTTTTAAAATGGTTGGTTGCGTAGCTTCAGGCACAAAAGTGCGCATACTTTGGCGGTGCATGGTTTCTAAAAGCACCTCTATTGCGTCTGTACGGGCTTTAAATTTGCCATTAACCTGCCAGCCACTGTTTTGGCGAGTTAATTCTATGCTTGCTGGGGTTTTGTCGCTTATGATAATACGGGTAATGGCCGCTGTATCTGGTATTCCAAAAGCGTATTGTTCTTCTAGCGCAATGATGCTACTATTTTGTTTTTTCTCTTTGATTAGCCACCAGGCAGAAATGGCCAAAATGGCAATTATAGCAACGTATAAAATACTTTTCTTCATCTTAATATTTCGTTAACGGGCATACTTTCTCCTGCGTAGCCAGGCATAAATAATACCGAATAAGATCACCAATACTATTGGCGTAACGGTGTTTAGGAGTTGCCAGTACTGTTTTTCAGATTTTAATCGATTAAAATCTAGCAGGCGCAAAGTAAGCTCTCGGCTGCGGATGCTAATAAGGCCGCTATCATCAAGCATGTAATCTATGGTATTGAGTACAAAATCTTTATTGCCGTATTGCATGCCTGTAAATTGATCATAACCTAAGGGTAGTGGTGTACCACGCGGTATGTTTGGGTTTACCAAGTTTAGTTGGTTTTTAACCACATCGCCATCGCCCACAACCAGCATTTGCGTTGGCCGGCTTTGTTCTATGAAGCCAATGGGTTCTCCACTATTTTCTTTAGGCACAATACGGTTTTTAAAAGCACTGGTAAACGTACCTTCTAGCAAGACACCAACGGGTAGGTTTTGTTGCCTGAAATTATTTTCATTGTGGTCTTGATACAGTGTTTGTAGGTTTACCATTGTAGGCGTTGTGGCGGTACGGCTATAGGGTGATGAGCGCAGCAGGTAGGTTTTCTTAACATTTTGGGCAATGATGGTATCAACCGTACTTGCAAATTCTAGCTTAACGGCATTGAGATCTTTAGTGATGGGGTGCTCTACTTGCGGCATGATAAGCGGAAAATAAATCCACCGATTAATGCTTCTACGATCATTAACACCACCTGCAACCATGTCTTGTACCAAGTTGGTATTTACGCGTACCCCATATCGGAAGAGCCAGTCTGTTAAACCTAGTTCTCCGGCTATGGGATATGCTAAGAACTGGGGCCTTTGACTCAAACTGTCCATTTCTGCGTGTACGGCATCAATAAACCACAAGGTTTTACCGCCACCCATGATGAATTGGTCAATGAGAAATTTATCAAGGTCTACAAATGGCTGCGTTGGTTTGGCAATGATGAGGGCATCAAATGTGTTGAGCCGCCTAAGTTGGCTACTAATACTAATATTATTGCCTGTGCTGTCACCAACAAATTCACGCAGATTAAAACGTTCTACAGTGTAATATTGGCTTAGTTCGCGGCCCAAGTCTGCTACATATTTGGCCTCAAGTTCATCATGCCCCGTTAAAAAGGCAATACGTGGTTTATCTACTATGGCCAGTTTGCGTATACCATTAGCAAGGGTGTATTCTAGTTTTTCTATGCTATTGTTAATCTGCTGGCTTGGGGCAGTTGAAAACTGGCTGATGAGTAATTGTACGGCCACTTCACGCTCACCATAGCTGGCAATAGCCCCAGGAAAAACTTGCCTTTGAGAGCTGCCACCTTCTTCTTCTACTTCTATCTGAATAGCTTCTAAACCTTGAAACCGCAGTTGTTCCCACGTTTCGCGTCTGGTTTGTGCATCATCGCTCTCATTGGGATTTATAAAAGTGTATTCAATGTCTGTGTTATAGGCCCTAAATTCATCGAGCATTTGGCGTGTTTCGCGTTGCAGACGTTGAAAATCTGCTGGAAATTCACCCTCGAGATAGATTTTAAAAAACACTTTATCCTCTAAACTTTGCAGTAGCGTTATGGTGGCCGGGTTAAGGCTATAGCGTTTTTCTGTGGTAAGGTCTATGCGAAAGAATTTTGCAGAGCCAATGATATTGATGAGTATAACAATAATCATGATGGCTAAAAAACGTAGTAAATCTTGATTGCGTCTTTTCATCACCAGTTTCTGCTTTGTAAGATTAGACGAGTGGCTAGAATAAACAAGCCGGTAAGGGATATGAAATAAATGACATCACGGCTATCTAATACACCACGGCTCATGCTTACATAATGTTCATTGATACCTAAGTTGTAAATAAAGAGGTCTAGCCCGCTAAAAATTTGGCTTGCAGCAATTTGATCAAAGCCAAAATAGAAAAAGAAGCAAAGTGCTAGGCCGATGATAAAACTCACCACTTGATTATCAGTTAGCGCGCTTGCAAAAAGCCCAATAGCCGTATAGCTTGCGCCCAAGAATAATAGCCCGATATAACTGCCAACCGTGCCGCCAACATCTATGTTGCCAACGGGATTGCCGAGCTGGTAAATGGTATAAAAGTAGAGTAGTGTGGGTATGAGCGAGAATATTACAAGGAGTAAGCCAGCCAGATATTTGCTTAAGATAATTTGTAATTCGGAGAGCGGCTTGGTTAAGAGTAGCTCTAAGGTTCCTAAACGTTTTTCATCTGCAAAAAGGCGCATGGTTATAGCGGGTATCAAGAACATGAATACCCAAGGCGCAATAAGAAATAGCCCGTCTATGCTTGCATAGCCGCTGTCTAAAAGATTGAAATCGCCTTTAAAAAGCCACAGAAAAGAGCTGTTGATGAGTAAAAAGGTGATGATTACCAGATAGCCGGTAATTGAGCTGAAAAAGCTGTTTATTTCTTTAAAAAGAAGGCTAATCATGCCAATATGTGTTTTTGGGTAATACTCCATGCTTCTGGTTTATCGCCAAAGAGCACTTTTGTACGGGGCCAAACTTCGGCAAATAAGGTGGAATGGCGATACTTTTCAAGGTCTTCTTTGCTGCGCCAGTGGCTGTAAGTAAAAAAGACATTAGGATTGTCTAAATCTGCGAGTAACTCTAAGTGCATGCAACCTGGAAAGTTGCGAATTTGAGTTTTGATGCGGTCAAAGAGTTGTTCGAAATCTGCCACGTGCTGCGGGGCAAAGGTCATTTTTACAATGCGGATAATCATTAGTTACTTTAGTGAATTGGAGCGTTTTAAGAAGCGAAAATGCGTTATGACTTATTCAATAGTTTTTCTAATTCTTGTTTAAGTTCTTCTTTATTGGGTAAATAAAGTTGGTATCTGCTAACAAACAACTTGTTTGTGATGTGATCAGTAGCATACTCCATAAGAATATGGTCTTTATAGGCCCCTAACACCAAGCCTATCGGAGGGTTGTCTTCGGGTTGGTTTTCTTCCTTTCTGAAGTAGTTTAGGTAAAGATTCATCTGCCCAATGTCTTGGTGCTCTACTTCTCCACGCTTTAAATCTATCAATACAAAACATTTTAGAATACGATGGTAAAAGACCAGATCCACAGCAAAATTTCGTCCACCGATGGCTATTTTGTACTGCCTGCCAACAAATGCAAAGCCTTTGCCTAGTTCTAGCAAGAATTTTTCTAAATTTTGAATGAGTCTATTCTCAAGCTCACTTTCCAGATATTGGTCTTGTTGCGGTAGGCCCAAAAACTCAAAGACATATGGATCTTTAATGATGTCTGCTGAGTTTTTTATTTGTGCACCTTTTTGCGCCATGGTTAGCACCTCCTGTTTGTTTTTGCTTAATGCCAGGCGATGAAAGAGCATGCTTTTCATTTGGCGTTTCAATTCTCGTACACTCCATTTTTCAGTCTCGCACTGCTTTATATAAAACTGTTGTTCAAGGGAATCGTCAATTTTTAGAAGTTCTACGTAATGACTCCAACTCAATTGTTCAGACAGCGTCTGGACTTTTTGTGTCGCGTTTGTGTTTCTTTCAGTTTGTCCAGACACCGTCTGGATTTTTGAAAAGGTGAGATAAAACTTTCTGATTTGAAACAGGTTAGACCTGCTGAATCCCTTTCCATATTTTAGGGTTAAGTCTTTAGCTAATTTTTCGAGAAGCAAATCGCCATAATTAGCTCTATCTTTTCCATTTTGTTCATATTCAACAATATAGCGCCCAATACTCCAATAGGTTTTTAGCAGTATGGTGTTAACCTGTAGCGCAGCTTGAGATCTCCCTGATTGGAGTAGATTACCGATTTCTTCTATTAAACCGGGATATTTATTAGGCAATGACTTTTCATCACTGGTAAAGAATTCCCTCATATCATCAAAACCTTAAGACTAAACAATTGGGGGTGCATGCAACC
>CAYQDW010000105.1:0-5134 GCA_964416385.1 uncultured Cryomorphaceae bacterium
TAAAAATCCGTTTTCAACCTTCTAACCGCTAGCCAACTCACCAAACTGCCAATACCCATTACTGTTAAAAAAACAGTGATCACGTTGCCAAACCGCAATTCTACCGGGTAGGCATCCATGGCGTAACCCTGCCCAAGGGCAATGAGTCCGTACTGGTCTTGTAACACAACCAGACTTACGCCCAAAAGTACCCCCAACAGACAGCCAATTGCACTGATAAGCAAGCCTTCATTGAGAAAAATACGCTTGATGCGCTGTTTGGTAAATCCCAGGCTTCGCAGGGTGTTTATGTCTTCCTTTTTCTCGAGAATAAGCATGATTAGCGAACCAAGAATGCCAAAGCTGGCAATGGTGAGGATAAAAGCCAAGATGAGAAATGTGGCCAATCCTTCAATTTTTATCACCCTGAAAATAGTGGCTTGCTGCTCATTGCGATCCAGAACCTTATACCCATTGCCTAAGGTTTTTGCAATTGTTGATTTTGCTGCTTCCAAATCTGCATCGGGCACCAATTTAATTTCCACAGAACTGTAAATGCCAGATTTATCAAAGAGTGCTTGTGCGTAGGGTAGAGGAGTAATGATGTATTTTACATCATAATCGGGCTGCACACTAAAAATCCCCACCGGGTAAAGCGGTTTCATATTAACACTTTGCATGGCATCTAAACCGCTTCTATAGTTAGGTTTTGGTACATAAACCCGTAGAGGATCAACAAAATCTAGTCGCGCCAAATTGAGATGATAGGCCACGCCTATGCCTACAACACCAACATCATCATTTAATCTTCCAAAATAATTTCCTCTTGTAATGGCGTCTGCAAATCGCGTAACATCTGTATATCTGGTATCAACGCCTTTTATTGTGGCGATAAATTCTTTATCTCTAAACTGTAACAGTGCTTTATCTTCTAGTACTAAACTATATGCCGCTATTTCTGGCAGATGTTCTAGACTATGAAATGTTGCAGAATCTCCCGGCAGGTATTTTCCACTAACAACTTCAACTTTTAAGTCGGGGTCAAAAGTGTTATAAAAGCTCCTTATGAGACTTTCTAGGCCGTTAAATCCTGAAAGTACTGCAATCATAGCCGCAGTACCAATGGTTACGCCAATGATAGAAACTGCCGTAATAAGGTTAACGGCATTCGTACTTTTTTTAGCGATGAAGTACCTGCGTGCTATAAAAAATGGCAGATTCACGTAATGGGGTTCTCGCCTTCGCCCCGCAATAGGCGATCAATATTTTCTTCGTAATCTAGCGAATCATCTACGTAGTAATGTAACTCTGGCACAATGCGCAATTGCATGCGTACCCGCTGTGCCAGTTCGTTTCTTAAAACATTTTTATGTTCTTCTACCCACAACATAACATTGTTTTGTTGTGCGGCAGGAAAAATACTGATGTAAACGCGAGCAGTACCAATGTCTGGAGACACCCGCACTTTTGTAATGGTTAGTAAAGTGCCCGCAAAGTTGTCTTTTGCAATTTTTTGAAAGATATCGCCCAAATCGCGTTCAAGCAAACGCGAAACTTTTTTTAATCTTGTGCTTTCCATAAGGTGCAAAGTTAAACGGTCTTATGGCAAAGCGTACTTTTGCAGCCATGAAATCATTTTTGCGCATCATCGCATATGCAAGGCCCTATCTGTGGTACGCCCTGCTCAATGCAATTGCTAACTTTTTGCTCATCTTTTTCTCGCTGGCCAGTATTGGCGCATTAATACCGGCACTAGACATGCTTTTTGGTCAGGATAAGCGTGTGCACCAGCTTATGCCTTTCAGCTTTACGAAAGATGCCATTCAAAACAATGTGTATTTCTACATTACAAGTTGGATTGAGCAAGGAGATGAACTAACGGCTTTGGCTTATATCTGCGGTATTGCTGCAGTATTATTCTTTTTTAAGAACTTTTTCAGGTATATGTCTTTGTATTTTATGGCGCCGTTGCGCAACGGCATAATACATGATATACGTGTTGCCATTTACAGAAAGTGCTTAGAACTGCCAGTTTTTTACTTTACAGAAAAACGCAAGGGCGATATCATTGCACGGGCAAGTACGGATGTTAAAGAGATAGAATGGTCTATTCTTACATCGCTAGAAATGGTGGTGCGCGAGCCGCTTATGATTATCGGTTCGCTAATCATATTGGTTGCTATGAGCCCACAGCTCACGCTTTTTGTGTTTCTGGTTATGCCCATCTCTGGCCTTATCATTTCTTTAATTGGGAAGAGTTTAAAACGTTCAAGTACTCGGGCACAGGGCCAATTAGGCTTTGTAATTTCTCTTTTTGAAGAGATGCTAACGGGCCTCCGGATTATTAAAGCATTCAATGCAGAAAAACGTGAGGAAGTTAAGTTTGAAGCAGGAAGTAGTGCCTATAGGCGCACCATGAATAGTGTTTTACGAAAAACAGATTTATCATCTCCTTTAAGTGAAAGTCTTGGTGTGCTTGTGGTGCTTATGGTGGTTTGGTTTGGTGGCAAACAAGTTTTAGAAGATCAACAACTCACAGGCGGGGCGCTCATTGCATACATCGGCTTCTTTTATCAAATTATACCAGCGTTTAAAAGTTTTACCACTGCAATTTACAATGTGCAAAAGGGTAATGCTTCCGCAGAGCGCATTTTAGAAGTTTTGGATGCTCATAATCCAATTAAAGAAAAGGAAAACGCCAAAGATGTGGTGTCATTTGATGACTGTGTAGTTTTTGAGAATGTAACTTTTACATACGCTGGAAGCTCAGAACGGGTGTTAAAGAATTTAAACTTAACCATTAAGCGTGGTAAGACTATTGCGCTGGTAGGGCCTTCTGGCAGTGGAAAAACCACGATATCTAATCTTTTACCACGCTTTTTCGATGTTACAGAAGGTCGCATCCTGCTGGATGGAATAGATCTACGCGATTTGAAAATTCACAGTTTACGCGCTAAAATGGGCATCGTTACCCAAGAGAGTATTTTATTTAATGATACCGTAGCTAATAACATTGCTTTAGGCATGCCACAAGCAACTGCCGAACAAATTGAACAGGCCGCACGCATTGCCAATGCACATATGTTTATTGATGCACTTCCTGAAAAGTACCAAACAAATATTGGTGAGGGTGGAGGCAAGCTTTCTGGTGGTCAAAAGCAGCGTATAAGCATCGCCAGAGCATTATTAGAAGATCCGCCAATTCTCATTTTAGATGAGGCTACTTCTGCCTTAGATACTGAGAGTGAAAGATTAGTACAGGAAGCTCTTGACAAGCTCATGCAAAATCGCACATCGCTAATTATTGCGCACAGACTGAGCACAATTAAGCATGCTGATGAAATTATTGTGCTTGATAAGGGCGTTATTGCCGAGCGTGGCACGCATGAAGAATTAATCAGCCGTAAAGGCGTTTACTATAAGTTAGTACAGATGCAGAGTTTTGCAGACTAGCTAAATGCATAGCTGCATATATTAACGTAGAACTCCTATTTTAAAGGCGGCTCAGGTTTAGCTGATGTACATCGCAACGCCAATAATCAAAGAAATCATGACTAAAACGGCAGCGATGTTAAATTTCTCTTTCATAGCTGAATTTGTTTCTTCAAAAGTCAAACTTTTGTTAAAACTTTGACAAGTACCGACAAGTATTTTTTAAAAGGGTGATGTTAAAAACTGGCTTTGGTTATGTGTTTAGTTTTAGGCTAACGCGCAAGCTGAAAGGCAACCAAGATGATGATGATGATAATTACCACAACGGCAACAATCTGAGCAATTTCACCTTTAGTAGCGCTGCGATGTTCATTTGCACGCATAGATTTTGCGCGTTTTCTCATCGCTTTTCGCTCTTCTGAGGAGTGAGAACGGTCTCGAAATTGTCTTTGTTGTTTGGCCATAGTTGTATTTTAAGTGTTAAGCATACAACGCGCTCAAAGATAACGGATTGAGATAATTTTAACAAATATTTAAGGAAACCAACCCAAAGGATACGGTTTATAATTACAAAATGTGTTTTTTGTTTACGAAATGGGATTTAAAACAACACTAAAAATTGTCAATGCGTTTGGGTCTCTACCAAAGAAAAGTTTATCCAAGGCTTCAGGAATATCTTTAGACCGAAAATAGGATGTGTGCAATTCATTTACACCTTTTACACTCCATTGTATGGTATAAGAGTTTTCTTTATCTCTTGATGTTTTAACATACAACAGCATTTTTTCGAGGCAATCTTTTTTATCATAACCTTCAATGCTCTGAAAGAGAAAACTCTGGTTATGACGTGGATTAACGGTAATCAGATTTAGGCGCGTTTTATTATTTGGTTCTTCAAATTCAAAGATCACGGATGTAGATCCGAGGTTCAAATATGCCTCTATCTCTTTTTGGAGTTTTGCAATCTCTATGGTGTCATTTGCTATGGCCATGCAGCATTCTTTTAGGCTAAAGTAGGTATTCTTGATGAGTGCAATGCGCAATCTTATGCGTGAAATGCTTGTTTCATCAAAAGGTTTTAATAGGTCTGTTGGTATGCCTTTATTAATTGCAATTTTATGTTGAACCTTTTTTGATAGGTTTATGTTTGATAAATTTAACACAACAAAAGTTGCTTGTGTTTACATTGTGTGAAAATAGTTAGATATTTAACCAAATGAACTTTTTATAAACAAATTTAGAGGTGAGGGTATTTAACTAAAATAGTTAACCTAATTTTTGGTGTATGAATGAGTCAGATTTGCTAAAGAAGAGACGCAAGCAGCTCGGATATAGTCAACAATATATGGCAAATCAATTAGGAGTAACCCAGCAAGCGTATTCCAAAATTGAGGCATCGCCTACAAATTGTTCGCTTAGTAAAATAAAACAAATCGCGAATATTCTAGAGTTGAACGTTCAGGATTTAATTTCAAAATATCCAGAATCCGTAGAGGTTTTTCCATTAGTACAGATAAATCGTTTAGAAAACAAGGTTAATGAGGTTTCTAATAAATTAGATGAGCTCCTCGCTTTTTTTAATCGTGCGTAGCAAAACTTGTAATAAGGAAGTTCGTTGAGCCTCGCTAAATCTTATTAATTAAGCCTATCGGCCATAGAAGACTTTAATCGAATGTAATAACGGTTTTGGTTTAGTTAAAAGGGCTTTTATAACTGTTTACCC
>CAYQDW010000106.1:0-4905 GCA_964416385.1 uncultured Cryomorphaceae bacterium
TGCAGTGTATCAATCCCCCAAAACCCTCTTTAACAAGGCGTGGCAAATAACCGGAATGATCTATGTGTGCATGAGTAAGTACAACAGCATTTATCTCTGCTGGATTAATTGGGAGTTCCTCCCAGTTGCGCACCCGCAATGATTTTAGTCCCTGAAAAAGTCCGCAGTCAACCAATAGTCTATAATTATCAATTTCAAGCAGATATTTTGAGCCAGTAACGGTACCAGCGCCCCCTAAAAACTTCACCCTTACATCCATAATCTTACTTATTGGTTTTATTTTAACCTAAATGCAACCGCACGAGTCTTTGAACAATTCAACCCATGCGGTACAATCTGCATTCTAGGTAATATCGATTTTGTTAAGATACAGCCGAAAACTTTACTAGGCAACAATAATGTCAATTTGATAGGTGCCAACGCAATTGTCGGGTGGGCAATACGCCACATCGCCTGGTTCATTGCACACTGAAAGCATTAACGAAAACAGCATTATGATTGAAATGCGCATGGTTTCAAATTTATCACTCCTCCGCATACTCACTCAACTCCAGCCAACGCATTTCCTTTTCTTCCAGTTCTGCCTGCAGGGCTTCCATTTCGGCACTTAATTCCTGTAGCTTTTCAGCATCGCTGCTGCCACTTTCAAAAAAGGCCGTTATCTCTGCCTTACGGGCTTCAAGTTTGGGTAAACGCTCACCCAATTCTGCAAACTCAATCTTCTCTTTAAAACTGAGTTTGGTCTTTTGCTTTTCCTGTTTTTGCTGTGCTTTCTTGGGGATGATTGCCTCGGGCTTTTTCTCGGCTGCTTTTAACTGCTGCTCCAACCGGTATTCCATATAAGAACCATTATAGTCCTTTATTTCGCCATCGCCCTCAAACACAAACAGGTGACTGGTAAGCTTATCTAAAAAATACCGGTCATGGCTTACAACCAGCAAACAACCCGGGAAATCCATCAGGAACTCTTCAAGCGTAGAAAGGGTGAGAATATCCAAATCATTGGTGGGCTCATCCAGAATGAGAAAATTGGGGTTGGCCATGAGCACCGTGCAGAGGTATAACCTGCGTCTTTCGCCACCGCTTAGCCGGCTAACATAGGTGTACTGATCATCCTTGCTAAACAAAAACCGCTCTAACAGCTGTGCTGCGGTAAGTTTTTGGCCTTTGGTCAAGGTGATGAACTCGGCAATATCGCGTACCACCTCTATCACCCGCTTGTCTTCTTTTAGCTCAAGGCCTTCCTGGGCATAGTACCCAATCTTTACCGTTTCTCCGGTTACAATTTTGCCGCCATCAATAGGTTCTGTGCCCAAAATCAGGTTAATAAAGGTTGATTTTCCTACGCCATTGGCGCCTACCAGGCCAATGCGATCTCCCGTTTTAAAAACGTAACTGAAATTATTTACGATGGGCTTACTCGGAAAGCTTTTTTTGAGTTTGTGCAGTTCTATAATCTTGCCTCCGAGGCGTTCCGTTTTTATTTCTAGACGTAATTCGCCTTCTTCTTTACGCCTTTTTACAAAGGCTTTTATATCGTCAAAGCTATCCAACCGACTTTTGCTTTTGCCGGTGCGTGCTGCGGGCGTTTGGCGCACCCATTCCAGCTCTCTGCGGTAGAGGTTATTCATGCGCTGCTGGTTGGCTGCCTGCTGCTCTTCGCGCTCTTGCTTCTTTTCTAAATAGTAGCTGAAATTACCTTCGTAACGGAATAGCTGGCCGTGCTCCATTTCATAAATCACATTGCAAACAGATTCCAGAAAATAGCGGTCGTGCGTTACCATAAATAAAGCGCCCGCATAATTGGAAAGGTAATTTTCCAGCCACTCAATCATGTCTACATCAAGGTGGTTGGTAGGCTCATCAAGCAAGAGCAGATCGGGCTGGGCAAGAATGATCTGTGCCAGGGCAAGACGTTTGCGCTGTCCGCCAGAAAGCACCTCAACCCGGGCGTAATGATCATCCAGCTTAAGTCGCGAAAGCACTTCTTTAACCCTGGCTTCAATATCCCATGCGTGGTGGAGCTCAACGGCATCAATGGCGGCCTGCAACTCTTGTGGAGTTTCATGATAATGCAGCATATGTTCATACTGACGAACAGCTGCAAGGGCAGGATCATCGCCTTGCAGAACAGCATCTATCACAAATAGATCTGGTTCAAATTGCGGATCTTGATACAAGTACCCCACTTTAAGATCATTTCTAAAAACGACTTCACCGGTATCAGGCGTTTCTTCGCCGGCCAAAATTTTAAAAAGTGTTGATTTACCGGTGCCATTCTTGGCTATTAACGCCACCCGCTCACCGTGGGCAATACCAAATGATAGCCCTTTGAAGAGCTCCCGAATGCCATAACTCTTTGCAAGTTGCGAAACGGAGAGGTAATTGATTAATTCTGCCATTGTTTATTGTAAGCGGTAAACCTAAGATTATTGAAAAAAGACACACACGCAGACTTACGCGTTTAGGCGTTATACGTGCTCATGGTAATTGCTGGCCCCGCAAGCACAAAACTGGTAATCATATTGGTGGCACGGGTAATTAGTGCCGGAAGCTCTTTTTCTTCTTGCTGATCCCAATCACCCAAAACATAGTCTACTTGTTGTCCTTTGCTAAAATCGCTTCCGATGCCAAAGCGCAAACGCGCAAACTGCTGCGTATTTAATGTTGCTATGATGTCTTTTAGGCCATTATGGCCGCCATCGCTCCCTTTTGTGCGCATGCGGAGGGTACCAAAAGGCAGGGCTAAATCATCTGTAATAACCAAGAGGTTTTCTTGGGGAATATTTTCGGCCTCAAGCCAATACCTAACCGCCTTGCCACTAAGGTTCATGTAGGTGGTTGGTTTTATGAGAATAAGAGTGCGGCCTTTAATTTTTACGTCTGCCTTGTGGGCATAGCGTTGGCCAGAAAAAGAAATGTTGGATGCACCCGCAAGTGCATCCAACACCTTAAAACCGATATTATGCCGGGTGTTTTCATATTCGGCACCGGGATTTCCGAGCCCAATGATCAGATACTTTTTCACCCGATAAAATTAAGCTTCAGCAGACTCTTCAGCCGCAGCTTCAGCGCCTTCTTCACCTTCATCATCAGACTCATCAACAGCACCACGTGCCATTTTGATACTGCAGATTACTGCACTTGATGGGTTAATGATTTCGAAGTTAGTAGTGCTAACATCCTCAACACGGATACTCTGGCCAATACGCAGGTCTGTGATGTTGATATCAATACCATCTGGTAAATCTTTAGGCAATGCACGTACAGAAAGTTTACGCAATGTATGCTTAAGCTTACCACCATTACGCACACCGCGCGCATTACCACTAAGGCTAACAGGCACTTCTATGGTTGTTGGCTTACCTGCAATCAACTGCATAAAGTCGATATGCATGATTTGATCTGTTACAGGATGAAACTGAATGTCTTGAACCACAGCTTCAATAGGCTCACCACCTGTATTGATTTCTGCCTTGCGCGCTTGCGAAGTGTAAACCAGATCGCGGAATTGCAACGTGTTTGCGTAAAAGTGAACAGGTTTTTCGCCACCGTATACCACACATGGTACGTTGCCTTCCCTTCTCAACTTGCGGGCAAACTTACTTCCTAAGTCCTCCCTTTCCGTTGCGTTGATAATTACTGATTTCATGAAAATATATATTAAATTAAAAGATTACATCACAAAATGTCCACTAATACTCTCGTGGGCATGTACTTTTTTCATCACTTGCGCAAATAGATTAGCAATAGATATTACGCGAATTTTGGGGCTTTGTTGGCGTAGTGGAATGGTATCCGTTACCACTAACTCATCTAAAGCAGACTTTTCAATACGCTCATAAGCCTTGCCTGAAAGCACAGGGTGTGTACAGTAGGCCCGCACACTTTTGGCTCCTTTTTCCATAAGCATATCTGCGGCCTTGGCAAGGGTTCCTCCGGTATCAATCATATCATCAAGCAATACAACATTACGTCCTTCTACATCACCAATAACCGTCATCTTATCAATGACATTGGCTTTTTTACGTTGCTTGTAACAAATTACAACCTCTGCACCCAACTGGTTGCCGTATGCATTTGCCCGTTTGCTACCGCCCATATCTGGCGAAGCGATGGTTAAATGCTCTAGCTTTAAGGATTCAATATCTGGTAGAAATAAAGACGAACTAAAGATATGGTCAACCGGCACTTCAAAGAAACCTTGAATTTGATCTGCGTGTAAATCCATGGTCATAATGCGGGTAGCTCCGGCTGCACTGAGCAAATTAGCTACGAGTTTAGCGCCTATTGGCACGCGCGGCTTGTCTTTTCTGTCTTGGCGCGCATACCCAAAGTAAGGAATAACTGCAGTGATGTGCTTGGCACTTGCGCGCTTAGCGGCATCACACATCTGCAAAAGCTCAAACAGGTTTTCTGCTGGCGGATTGGTAGAATTGATTAAAAATACGCGCCCGCCACGTACGGTTTCTTCAAATGAAGGCTGAAATTCGCCATCACTAAATTCAGTAAAAGCAACCGTACCAAGCGATTGCCCATAGGCTTGAGCGATTTTCTCCGCAAGTGTGGCAGAATTTCGACCAGAGAAGATTTTGGCGGTAGGCTGCATAAGCGGCATGTTTATAACGTGTTGACGCTGTTTTAAATACCTTTTTTACAAGGGCTGCAAATGTAAACATTAATACCAATTTTTTAGCGTCCCGCACATTGTCTACAGATTTCTTCGTGGATATCATTTTTTATGCGTTGAAATTGTAAATTCGCAGCCCCAATTCAATACCTGCCCGGGTGGCGGAATTGGTAGACGCACTGGATTCAAAATCCAGCGCCTTCACGGGCGTGCGGGTTCGATTCCCGCCCCGGGTACAACAAGCCTAACTCTATCTAGAGTTGGGCTTTTTTATT
>CAYQDW010000107.1:0-4876 GCA_964416385.1 uncultured Cryomorphaceae bacterium
GTTTTTGTAATTGCCAGTGTGTTAAGCTTGAGCTTATTTGCGGTGTAGGGGTGCTCATTGTTGAAGATTATCATCAACGAATAAAAAAAGGCAATTTTCTATTTATTGCAGCTACAACCAAACGTAACTTGAATCTCAGTATTTGGCAGTAAAGCCATGAGTGCTGGCAAATCTGTTTTGTAGATTTTGGTGTTGCGCAAATCAAGATGACGCAAACTTTTGCATTGGGCAATTTCTGGGGGCAAGCCTTCAATCATGGTATCCCAACAATCTAGGATAGCTAGGTTTTGCAAACCGCCAATAGCGGGCGGCAAGGCCGCAATTGGATTTCGGTCTATTTTCAATACGGTAAGTTGCGGGAGTGTACAGAGCACCTCCGGAAAAACGTTGAACTTGTTTCTGGTTAGCGTTACTTCTGTTAGATGTGTTAATTCAGCAAACCAAGCTGGCAACTGCTGCAGTTTGTTTTTACCCAGGTTTATAATGCGCAGATTGGTAAACTTACGCACAGCATCTGGCACATGTGTTAAACGCTGCTTGCTTAAATCTAACCAATATACTTCTTGCGGATTTTTAAGCGCCTCTGCCATACTGGTATACACCTGCTCTGGCTGGGCAATGGTTAATACAGGCAAAAACAATAGTAGGCTAACCCAAAATTTCACGGCAGGTGATTTCATCCTTCTCTAATTGCGCTTTTAATGCCATTACCGTTGGAAAACGCTCTTCATTTCTAACGCGCTTTTCAAAATAAATACACACCTTTTCACCGTAAATGTCGGATTTAAAATCAAATATGTTCACCTCAATGGTTCTGCTTGTGCCCAAAACGGTAGGCCGCTGACCAATGTTACACATACCTTTAAATGTTTTGCCTGTGCTTTGCATAATTACATGCACCGCATAAACGCCATCTGCGGGTATTAATTTGCGATTATCTGTAAGGCCCACATTAGCCGTAGGAAAGCCCAAGGTGTGCCCTACCCGGTTACCCTTTACCACAAAACCGCAAAGCATAAATGCTGCACCCAAATATTCCTTAGCCAAGTGTACCTCTCCCGCCAATAGGGCATTTCTAATTTTGGTAGAACTCACCTTTACGTCATTAACATCCTGCGCGGGTATTTCTTCTACATCAAAACCATATACCGGCCCAAACTCTTTGAGATGCTCAAAGGTACCTTCACGGTTGCGCCCAAAGTGATGGTCATAACCAATAACCAGCTTTTTTGCACCAATGGTATTCACCAAAATATTACGCACAAACTCTAAAGAAGAGGTACGCGAAAACTCACGTGTAAACGGAAAGATGATTAAATGTTCAAGACCCGTAGAGCGCAATAGCGCTATTTTTTCTTCGAGGGTGGTGATCATGGGTAAATCAAAATCCGGCTGTAATACCTGCCGGGGATGCGGATCAAACGTAAATAATACCGTTTCACCATCTATAGGCAGTGCCACCTCTTGTAAACGATTCAAAATTTTACGGTGGCCCACATGCACCCCATCAAACGTACCTGTGGTTACCACTGCGTTTTTGAGCCTTTTAAATTCGCTTAATGAATGATATACCTTCACCCTAATTTTTATATTCAGCGGTCGAAAATACGATTACCAAAACAATTCTTTATGAACTATACGATGTATATGGAAGACAGGTTGAAATCACCTGTAACCTTTAGCTTAAAGCAAACAATATCAAATGGATTTAGCCATTTCGGCAATAATGCGGGCGCCTATGTTGGATACACTTTTGTATATGGCCTAATTATTTTGGTAGCAAGTGGCATAGGTTCGGCCATTCCTTTAAACATTGGTGGTTACATTGTAAAAATAATGCTCTCTAACGCGCTTGTAATGGGCTATGCATTGTATTGCCACAATTACGTTGTAAACCAAACTACAGATTTTGGCATTTTCTTTTCCGCCTTCCGTACAAATTACACCCAACTTGTAGTGGCTAATGGCGCCCTTATGCTGATTTTGGGTATTGCTTCTGCATTGCTTATTCTGCCCTATTCGCAAGAAATCGTGGTGAGCTATGAAGCCGTTATTAACAGAACGATGGATCCTGAAGACTTTTTTGAGGAGTTGACCGCCATTTTCTCTGCACATGCAGGGGCAATCATTGGTTACTTTGTAATAGCTACGGTGATACAAATCCTCTATTTGCTCACCAATTATTTCATTGTGTTTTTTGATTTCGGCTTTTGGGAAGCCTTAGAAGCCAGCCGAATATTAATGAGCAAAGTGTTTTTTAAGGCGATCTTATTATTTGTGGTAATGAGCCTCATCTTGATCTTAGGCTCTATTGTTACGCTGGGCTTGGGTGCTATCATCTTATATCCTGCCGTTATGCTAATGACATATAGCCTCTTTGAGCAAATTGCCGTGTTTAACCATGCAGAACCCGCAATAGAAGACGAGCTGATTGTTTAATGGTATTGTGTTGGTTTTCAGGTTGCGAAGGTCAGTTTTCAACAAAACAACCTCGTGTTTTGAACAATTATCGCGTTGGCACTTTTGATTGGAATTAAACACTATTTTTGCGGCCGAAATTTACAGGGGAAAATACCCTGATACATGAACAAAAAATTCAACAGAATGTCTCAAGTTGTTGGTAAGATTAGTCAGATCATCGGTCCGGTGGTTGACGTACATTTTGAAGTTACCGAAGACTCCAAACTACCTGAAATTTATGACGCCTTAACGGCTCAACGCCCAGATGGCTCTAATGTTGTACTTGAAGTGCAACAGCACATTGGTGAAGATACAGTACGTACCGTTGCCATGGATAGTACAGATGGTATGACCCGTGGTCAGGCTGTTCACGCTACTGGCAAGCCCATTGCAATGCCTATCGGCAAGCAGATCTACGGACGCGTTTTTAACGTTGTAGGTCAAGATATTGATGGTATTGGAAATGTGAGCTACGAAAAGACCTTACCCATTCACCGCGAAGCACCCCGCTTTGAAGACCTCTCTACTTCTACTGAAGTACTTTTTACAGGAATCAAAGTAATTGACCTGATTGAGCCTTATGCAAAAGGTGGTAAAATTGGTTTGTTTGGTGGTGCTGGTGTTGGTAAAACGGTATTGATTCAGGAGCTTATCAACAACATTGCTAAGGGCCACGGTGGTTTATCTGTATTTGCTGGTGTTGGTGAGCGTACGCGCGAAGGAAATGACCTTTTACGCGAAATGCTTGAATCTGGCATTATCAAGTATGGTGATGAATTCATGCACAGCATGGAGCAAGGTGGTTGGGATTTATCAAAGGTTGATGCCGAAGCCTTGGCTGATTCTAAAGCCGCTTTCGTATTTGGCCAGATGAATGAACCTCCCGGAGCCCGTGCCCGCGTTGCTCTTTCTGGTCTTACCCTTGCAGAATACTTCCGTGATGGTGAAGGCGAAGGTCAAGGCCGTGACATCCTTTTCTTTATTGACAATATTTTCCGTTTTACACAGGCCGGCTCTGAAGTATCTGCGCTTTTAGGACGTATGCCTTCTGCGGTTGGATACCAGCCTACATTGGCAACTGAAATGGGTGCCATGCAAGAGCGTATTACATCAACAAAAAATGGCTCTATCACATCTGTACAAGCGGTTTATGTACCTGCAGATGACTTGACTGACCCGGCACCTGCAACTACATTTGCCCACTTAGATGCCACTACCGTACTTTCTCGTAAAATTGCTGAATTAGGTATTTATCCTGCGGTAGACCCACTAGATTCTACATCACGCATCTTAACACCAGAAATTGTTGGCGAAGAGCATTATGCTTGTGCGCAGCGCGTAAAAGAAACGTTGCAGCGTTACAAAGAATTGCAAGACATCATTGCCATCTTGGGTATGGAAGAATTGAGTGAAGAAGATAAACTCGTTGTACACCGTGCACGTAGAGTTCAGCGTTTCTTGTCTCAGCCTTTCCATGTTGCTGAAGCCTTTACAGGCCTTAAAGGTGTGTTGGTTGATATCAAAGACACCATCAAAGGTTTCAACATGATTTTAGATGGTGAGCTAGATCGATATCCCGAAGCTGCTTTTAACCTTAAGGGTGGCATTGAAGAGGTTATTGAAGCTGGTGAGAAAATGTTGAGTGATACCGCAGCTTAGTAAAAACGGTTCTAATTAAAAACCGGAACACATGTTTCTTGAAATAATAACACCTGAATACAAACTCTTTGAAGGCGAAGTGAGCGCTGTTTCATTTCCCGGCCAAAATGGTTCATTTCAGGTATTGCAAGACCACGCCCCCATCATTTCTATGCTGGGTGCTGGCAAAATAAAAATCAGGTTAGCAGACCACACACGTACAATAGACCCACAAAGCGGTCGTGTTGTATTAGATAAAAGCGATGATAAAACCGTTTTGGTTGATGTTACGCGCGGTGTGGTTGAGATGAGCAACAACACAATCATTGTGCTTGTTGATTAATTGATTAACCACTAAAGTTTAAGCCCTGCCCCAAAAAGGCGGGGCTTTTTATTTTGCGCTAAATACAGTTAACAACTCCGTGCCTTATAAAACGGCATTATTTGTTTTTGGCCAGCTTACGCTCACTAAACCACCAAGTAAACAGCCCATAGCCCAAACCACCACCAAAATAAAGCAGCACGGTTTGAGCAGCTTTCACAAATGGCATCTCCCAAATTGCTTTATCATTTATGAAGGCATCAACTAATGCAGCTATTACAATAAACAAAAACCCATGGATGAACACATAACGGGTCTTGCCCATTTTGCGTTCTGTTTTCCAGTCTTCTAGCCAGTCTTTTTTGAAGTAATTCGGCATTTTGGTAGTTTTTAGTTATGCGCCTTAATCCTTAATCCCTAGTCCTTAATCCCTAATCCTTAATCCCTAATCCTTAT
>CAYQDW010000108.1:0-4791 GCA_964416385.1 uncultured Cryomorphaceae bacterium
GATTTTGGATAAGCCCTCTTCCTTCTGTTAAAAAAGTGTAAACAACTGGGTAACACCGTTCGGCAATCTCCGCACCTGATTTACCTACATTTGCTGCCAACGTTAAAACCGCTTTATCCTTATTTTCATGCAGCAGCTTCAAGATATTTGCACACAAGTCAGACGAGATATTGTGCGTATGGTTCATGCCGTAAACTCTGGTCACCCGGGCGGCAGTTTAGGATGCACAGAATTCTTAGTCAACCTCTATTTTGATGTAATGCGGTACAACGCAAAAAACTTCAATATGGATGGCACTGGTGAAGATTTATTCTTCTTGAGTAACGGCCACATATCACCCGTTTATTACAGCGTGCTGGCACGTGCCGGATATTTTGACGTTAAAGAATTAAGCACCTTCCGAAAAATTAATACGCGTTTACAAGGGCATCCTACCACACATGAAGGTCTGCCAGGCATACGTATTGCAAGCGGCAGTCTTGGTCAAGGGATGAGCGTGGCAATTGGCGCAGCATTGGCTAAGAAATTAAACAAAGACAACACATTGGTATTTAGCCTGCATGGCGATGGCGAGCTCAATGAAGGGCAAATCTGGGAAGCAGCGCTCTTTGCCCCGCACCATAAAGTTGATAACCTCATCTGTACCATAGATGCCAACGGTAGACAAATTGATGGCGATACAGATGAAGTCATGAACTTGGGTGATATCGGTAAAAAATTTGAAGCTTTTGGGTGGGATGTGGTGCATATAGACCACGGCAACGACCTGAACCAAGTAAATAAAGGGATGCAAGAAGCCATTTCACGTACCGGTAAAGGAAAACCCATTTGCGTGGTGATGAAAACAGAAATGGGTCATGGGGTTGATTTTATGATGGGCTCTCATCAATGGCATGGCGTTGCGCCCAATGATGAACAACTGGCAGAAGCTTTGGCACAAAATCCAGAAACCCTTGGCGACTACTAATTCATGGCTTTATCTCTAAAAAAATATTTCATTTTTCTATTGCTTGCCCCTTTACTGGCTTTTGGTCAAGGTAGGCAAACCGAGCAGGAACAAACTGTAACACGCATTTTATTTGTTTTTGATGGCTCACAAAGTATGTATGGCCGTTGGCAAAGTGGTAGCAAAATTGACATCGCCCAAAAGCTGATTAGCAAAATGCTTGATAGCCTTGAGCGCATCAATGACAATCACACCTTTCAACTTGCCTTGCGGGTTTATGGCCACCAAAAACCGGTACCTCCACAAGACTGTAATGATACACGCCTAGAAGTAGCTTTTGCCTTTGACAACATCGGCAAAATCAAAAAAAAGCTGCGCGAAATAACCCCAAAGGGAACCACGCCTATTGCCAATAGCCTATTGCGCTCTGCAACAGATTTTCCCAAATGCGATAATTGCCGAAACGTTATCATCCTAATTACAGATGGCGTTGAAGCCTGTGATGGCGACCCATGCGCAGTGAGCCGAGAGCTGCAGAAAAAGGGCATCATCTTAAAACCTTTTGTAATTGGTATTGGCTTGGATGAAAACTTTAGGGAGACCTTTGAGTGTGTGGGCAATTATTTTGATGCCAGTGATGAAAAGACCTTTCAAAATGTTTTGGGGATTGTTATTTCACAGGCCCTCAATAACACAACAGCACAAATAAACCTCCTAGATGTAAATAATATTCCCTCAGAAACAGATGTACCCATAACTTTATATGACCGTGTTTCTGGTGCTGTTAAGTACAGTTTTATTCATACCATTAACTACCGCGGCAATCCAGATACCTTACTGATTGACCCCCTGGTTACCTACAACATGACGGTGCATACCATACCTGCGGTACATGTAGACTCTATTACCATAGTACCCGGTAAGCACACGCAAATTGGCGCAAGCACACCTCAGGGTTCTTTAGAATTGCATATACCACAGAGCAAGGGATATAAAAATGTGCAGGCCATTGTGCGCAGAGCTGGAGAAAGCACCACCCTAAACGTTCAAGATTTTAATACCGAGCAAAAATATTTGGTAGGGCTTTATGATCTTGAAATCCTGACGCTACCGCGTTACCTAGAAAAAAATATTGAGATCAAACAAAGCAGTAAAACCCGCATTGCCGTTCCGCCTCCAGGCATTGTAACCATACAGGCCGGAAGTGTGGGTTATGGTAGCATTTTCGTTGAGCGCAATAATCAGCTGGTGTGGGTTATTGATCTCAATACCACCCAAAGCAGACAAACCTTGGCACTACAGCCTGGCGATTACCGGGTGGTTTTCAGGGCAAAAAGCTCACGCGAAACCATTTATTCAAAAAGTCAAAAATTCTCAATAACATCTGGTAGCAGCACCATTGTTAAATTAAACTAAGCATGAAAACATATTCTGATAGCGGCAGCAAAGACACACGTTCTGGTTTTGGGTTGGGCCTTTTAGAACTCGGTCGTACCAACCCAAATGTTGTAGGCTTATGTGCTGATCTTACCGGTTCTTTAAAAATGGACGCTTTTGAAAAAGAGTTTCCAGAGCGTTTCTTTCAAGTAGGTATTGCCGAAGCCAATATGATGGGTATTGCTGCCGGTTTAACCATCGGTGGAAAAATTCCGTTTACGGGTACCTTCGCTAATTTTAGCACTGGCCGGGTGTATGATCAAATTAGACAAAGCATCGCGTACAGCCATAAAAACGTAAAAATATGTGCAAGCCATGCTGGCCTCACCTTGGGTGAAGATGGCGCAACGCATCAAATATTAGAAGATGTTGGGATGATGAAAATGCTTCCCGGCATGACGGTGATTGTACCCTGCGACCATAACCAGACAAAAGCAGCAACCCTAGCCATTGCAGAGCATCATGGGCCTGTTTATCTCAGATTTGGCAGACCAAAAGTGCCAAATTTTACAGCGGCAGATGAGCCCTTTATCATCGGCAAGGCACAGCATTTAACAGAAGGTGCTGATGTTTCTATAATTGCCAATGGCCATCTGGTTTGGAAAGCACTAGAGGCTGCCAAGCACCTTGCTGCCAAAGGCATTTATGCAGAAGTTATAAATATGCATACCGTTAAACCGTTAGATGATGAAGCTATTTTACGCACTGTAGCTAAAACAGGTTGCATTGTTACCGCAGAAGAACATCAGCGCAACGGTGGTTTAGGCGATAGCATTGCACAGCTATTAAGCATGCACAGACCAACACCACAAGAATTTGTAGCCGTTAATGACAGCTTCGGAGAAAGTGGCACACCAGAGCAACTGCTAGAAAAATACGGCCTTAGTACAGATGCAATCATCAGCGCGGCAGAACGTGCCATTGCGCGAAAGTCATAAAAACGCCCTTGCTTTTTTTGTTGGTTGATTTTAGACCACATACCACGTTGCTGGTATACAAGAGCATTGGCAGGCCTACATTGCAGCTTCATTACGTGCTTCTTGCAGCATAAATGCAAAAAGAGACATCCTGCCATTACGCAACATTTATCATCTTAGCAGCATGCATAATCGCTATGCCAAAATTTTTAGATATCTGCAGCTCGGCCTAGACCTGGTTGTGCTTAATGCTGCCTTTTTTTTAGCAGGAACACTTCGCTTTGACGACTTAAGGGTAGAAAATGAAGACTATTACAACTACTATGTACAGTTGTTCGTTTTTATGAATATCACTTGGGTGCTGGTAGCCGTTATGCTCAACAGCTATGTGTTTTATCCAGCCCTAGAAATTCGCAAGTCGCTCGGCAAACTGTTTAACACCATTCTCACGCATGGCGGAGTATTAGCCCTGTTGCTCGTTTCACTTAAAGGCTACTATTACTCGCGCTTGTTCTTCACCTATTACTACTTGGCTTTTATCCCTTTGGTGTTGTTGGCACGTATTTTTATCATGCAACGTTTAAGACAATTTTTAAGCAAGCCCAGTAACGCAAAACCCGTGGTTCTTTTAGGGGATAATAAGGAATCTCAAGCCTTTGCTGATATGGTTAAAAATCATCCCGAATACGGCCTTAGGCTGGTGGGGTGGTTTGTTGAAAAGCCTATGCAAACGCAATTTTTACCTCTAGAATCGGCAGAAGCATGGATTACAAAAAATAATGTGGCCGAGATTTATTGCGCGCTACCAAGCGAAGACCCGCGCATTCTTAACTGGTTAAAATGGGCAGATGCCAACTTAATACGCTTCAGGTATTTACCCGCTTTAGGGCTTACCAATGTAACCAATGCCAGCGTTGAGCTTATGGGCGAGGTGCCCGTACTTGTGCCCCGTAAAGAGCCCCTTGAATATCGGCACAACCGGTTGATTAAGCGCGTGTTTGATGTTGTTTTCTCTTTGTTGGTGATTACCCTCATATTTCCGTGGCTGGTACCTGTTTTGGTTCTGGCCATAAAATTGAATTCGAACGGCCCTATTCTATTCAAACAAAAACGCAGTGGCTTAAACAACAGGATTTTTACGGTTTTAAAGTTCAGAACCATGCATGTTAACAAAGATGCAGATGCCCGCCAAGCCATACCTGGCGATGAACGCATTACCCGAATTGGCAGCTTTTTAAGAACACATAATTTAGATGAATTGCCCCAGTTTTTTAATGTGCTTATGGGGCACATGAGTGTTGTTGGCCCACGTCCGCATATGCTACAACATACCGCAGAATACAGCGCATTAATCAACACATTTATGGTACGCCATCTCATTAAACCCGGCATTACTGGGCTTGCGCAAACCCGTGGCCTGCGTGGTGAAACTACAAATACAGAACAAATGCGCCTTCGCGTAAAAGCGGATGTTTACTATCTTGAAAATTG
>CAYQDW010000109.1:0-4736 GCA_964416385.1 uncultured Cryomorphaceae bacterium
TCGGCTGTGAGGTAGCCCAGATTAACCGCTTCCTCTTTTAAGGTGGTGCCGTTTTGGTGGGCGGTTTTGGCAATTTTGGCGGCCTTTTCGTAACCAATTTTGGTGTTCAGGGCCGTAACCAGCATTAGGCTGTTATTCAGGTGGCGCTCTATGCTCTTGTAGTTTGGCTCGATGCCGATGGCACAATGGTCGTTAAAACTTACGCAAGCATCGCCAATCAGTTGTGCGCTTTGCAATACGTTGTATGCCATAACGGGTTTAAACACGTTAAGCTCGTAGTGGCCTTGCGCACCACCAACAGTAACCGTGGTTTGATTGCCCATTACTTGTGCGCAAACCATGGTCATGGCTTCAGCTTGTGTTGGGTTAACCTTGCCGGGCATAATGCTGCTGCCGGGTTCGTTTTCGGGGATTAGGATTTCGCCAATGCCGCTGCGCGGGCCGCTGGCCAACATGCGGATGTCGTTTGCGATTTTATTCAGCGAAACGGCCAACTGGTTTAGCGCACCATGGGTTTCTACCAGGGCATCGTGCGCGGCAAGGGCCTCAAATTTATTTTCAGCCGTTATAAACGGCATGCCGGTAAACTGGGCAATGTATTTGGCTACGGTTACATCATAACCTTTAGGTGTGTTAATGCCTGTGCCAACCGCTGTGCCGCCAAGCGCAATTTCACTCAAGTGGCTCATGGTGTTTTTTAGGGCTTTTATGCCATGGTTTAACTGGCTCACGTAGCCGCTAAATTCCTGACCAAGGGTAAGCGGTGTCGCGTCCATCAGGTGCGTGCGACCAATTTTTACCACGCTCATAAAGGCTTCGCTTTTGGCTTTTAGCGTATCGCGCAGCATCTCAACACCAGGAATGGTGGTTTCTACAATTTTCTTGTACACGGCAATGTGCATGCCCGTTGGGAAGGTGTCGTTGCTGCTTTGGCTCTTGTTTACATCATCATTGGGGTGGATAAAGGTTTTGCCCTCGCCCAATTTGTTGCCGGCCAAAACGTGTGCACGGTTGCTCACTACTTCATTTACGTTCATGTTGCTTTGGGTGCCGCTACCTGTTTGCCAGATCACCAAAGGGAATTGATCGTTGAGTTTGCCGGCCAGAATTTCATCGCATACCGCGGCAATGGCATCGCGTTTTTCTGTACTTAAAACACCTAGCTCACAGTTGGCATAAGCCGCTGCTTTCTTCAAATAAGCAAAACCTTCAATTATTTCGTGCGGCATACTCCCCGCAGGGCCAATTTTAAAATTGTTGCGGCTGCGCTCGGTTTGTGCACCCCAATATTTATCAGCGGGCACTTTTACTTCGCCCATGGTGTCATGTTCTATTCTGTATTCCATTTTATGATGTTTTGTTTATGAGTTGGTTTATCAATTCTAATATTAGTGCAGCTAATGCGGCACTGGTAAGAAGGGTGATTAGGCTGCCGATTATAAGTTTAGTTGTGGATTTCTCTTTGCGCATCATGCGTGTAAAAACAAAAAGGGTAATTCCGCAAAAAGCGAGAGCCCAGCCAGTACGTTCATTATAGCGGTACCAGTCATCGTCAGTTATCATTTCCACGTCTGGTTGTATGCCAATCCAGCCATTTGGGGCTATGTAATGCCATAAAAATGCAAGCCCAAAGAGTAGGAGCGTTAGGCTGAATATGCTAAAAAACCAGCGGACTATTTTTTGACTAGAAGTATTCATGATGTGTGCAAATGTAGCGGACGCAATTTATTTTGATGTGATTTTAATAGCTTAAAAAAGGTTTAGGACAAACCGTTTGGTTGTGTAAATTAGCACCCAGAAAAACACGCGAACAAAATGAAATTTTTAGGCTTCCTTATCTTCCTAGTTATCTTTTTGATGGGTTTTAGTATGTTGATTTTTCTAGGTGGTTTTGTTGGTTATTGGTTAACATTACTCGGTATAGAAAAATTAAGCCCCAAATTGGCGCACAAAATCATAGGTCATAAAGAAGAGGACGAAGCATAGCCTTCTCTACAAAACGATAATAGAAACCGGTTGCCTAGAGTTGACCGGTTTTTTTATTCTCTAATGACAAAAAACCCCTTCTGCCTAAGGTAGTAGGGGTTTTTTAGATTATAAAATTTAGAAGATTAAGATTCTTCTGCTTTAGCATTATGTTGACTAATTAATGCTGCTTGCAGGTTGCCCGGTACTGGTGCAAATTCTGCGAACTTTGAGGTAAAGCTGGCGCGGCCCTGGGTTAAGCTGCGCAGCGTTGTGGAGTAATCATGCAATTCGGCCAACGGTGTTTTGGCTTTTATCTTGGTATACCGGCCGGCAGCATCCATACCCATAATAATGCTTCTGCGGCTTTGCAGGTCTGTCATTACATCACCCATTACCTCTTCAGGCACTTTAACCTCCAGATTCTGGATGGGCTCCAGCAATTTAGGGTTGGCATTGAGAAAGGCCTCTTTAAACGCATGGCCACCGGCAATCTTAAAGCTGATGTCATTGCTGTCTACCGGGTGCATTTTGCCATCATACACCATTACGCGTATGTCTTGTGCAAAGCTTCCGGTTAACGGGCCTTCTTCCATTACTTCCATAATACCTTTAACAATGCTTGGTAAGTAGCGCTGATCTATAACGCCACCAACAATACAGTTGTAGAATACCAATTTTCCGCCCCAAGGCAATGCATGTTCTTCTTTACCCCTAAGGCTAAAACCTTGTGGTTCGGGCATGTCTTCGCTCCAGGGTTCAATCTTTAGGTGAACCTCGCCAAACTGGCCGGCACCACCACTTTGTTTTTTATGGCGATAACTTGCCGTGCTGCCACGCTGTATGGTTTCGCGATAGGCAATGCGTGGGCGCTCAAAAGTTACTTCAAGGCCATATTGCTTGTTAAGGGTCCACTCAATGGTGGCAAGGTGCAATTCACCCTGGCAACCCAATATTTGCTGGTGCAACTCACGGCTGTATTCCAGTGTAACCGTGGGGTCCTGACTCTTTAGCTTGCGCAAAACATCAATAATCTTCTCTTCATCACGCTTATTATGCGTTACCACGGCTTTGGTTATGCGTGGTGCCGGAAATTTAATCGGATTAATGGTTATTGATTTGCCCGGTTTATGCAGGGTATCATTCGTTTCTGTGTGCTTCAGTTTTATAGTGGCACCAATATCTCCGCTTGATAACTTGTCTACGCTAGTGCGGTTGGCACCATCCATAATAAACAGCTGGTTAAGGGTTTCTTCTTCGCCCGTGCGGCTGTTTACCAGTTTATCACCGGTTTTTACCTCGCCACTTTTTACCTTAAAGAAAGAAACCTGGCCGATGTTTGCTTCGTGCAGGGTCTTAAAGAAGAACAGTGAAGTTGGCTCACTTGGTTTGCAGTGCAGTTCATCACCTTCTACAGTTTGTTCCGGCTTAAGTTCGCTGGCAGCCGGGGCAACATTGTCAATAAAGCCCATCAGTCGGCCGCTACCCATATCATGTAACGCACTTACACAAAATACCGGGAACAGTTCGTGGTGAAGCATACCCTGCTTAATGCCCTGGCGCATCTCCTCCTCATTAAGCGTGCCTTTTTCAAAGAAGAGTTCCATCAGGGCCTCGTCATTTTCTGCTGCTTTTTCTACCAACTCGTTGTGCAACGCATCGGCACGTTCCTTTTCACTATCAGGAATAGGCAGTTTTTCTGGCTTGCCGCCATCCGGCCCAAACTTGTACATCCTCATTTTTAGCACATCAATAATGCACTGGGCGCCATCTATCATGATGGGGTATTGTACCAACACGGCATTCTTGCCAAAGTGCTCAACTATACTGTTGTAGGCATCGTCATAATTCATGCCCTGGTGATCTATCTGGTTAATAACAAACAGGGTAGGCTTATGAAAGCGGTCTATGTATTCCCAGATTATTTCGGTGCCAACTTCTACGCCATACTGCGCATTTACAACCATGGCAACCGTATCGGCCACACGCATGGTGCTGGCAATTTCGCCAATAAAGTCGTCAAGGCCCGGGGTGTCTATAATGTTGATTTTGTAGTTGCGCCACTCCGTATGCAGGGGTGTGGCAAAAACGCTCATTTGGCGTTCGTGTTCAATTTCGTGGTAATCACTAACAGTGTTTTTGTTTTGGATGGTTCCTCTGCGGTTAATTAGTCCGGCTTCAAATAACATGGTTTCGGCAAGTGTGGTTTTGCCGCTGTTATGGGCGCCAACAAAAGCCACGTTTTTAATGTGTTTATCATCAAATACTCTCATAGCTTAAATTTTTAGTAGAAAGGACAAAAAAGATACAATTCACATTCAATTCTCAGCTCTCGAAAGTAAGGCGGGCGGTCAGGGCATTTTATGATGGATGTCAGCGATTACCATAAACTATAACCCCTTGAAGAAATCTGATAACGGTACGTTAAGTGATTGGGCAATTTTAAAGAGGTTACACTTACAACAGCTCATCCAATTTTCATTATGGATAATGCTGGGGAAGAGATATCGAATAGACCACGAACGGTGTATGCTAATGCTGGATCTACTGGAAAAACAACGACTACAAAGAAACTATTTGCTATGAATGATTATAAAATAAATTATCGCTATGAGCGTTGGGGTCATTCTGAGTTAGCAGTTGCCTGTGCCCTTATTGATGAAAATGGAGATATTAAGATAACTTTGTTCGATAATCAAGGAGGTAAGTGGGAAGAAGAAAAAGCTTCTATCTTCAAATCAAGCATAGGTAAAATGCATTGGAATCAATGG
>CAYQDW010000110.1:0-4682 GCA_964416385.1 uncultured Cryomorphaceae bacterium
TGGTTAAATAAAAAACCCCGACTCGCAGTGCAAATCGGGGATTAAAAGTAATCTTGGAAATTATTGTTGGTTTAACTGTTTAGGGATTAAACTTCAAACCTCAAACTTCAAACTGTTTAGTGCGCTGATAGGTAATCTGCAACACCCTTGTGGGTATCTTTCATACCTTCACTACCTTCTTTCCAGTTAGCTGGACAAACTTCTCCTTTTACCTCAAAAAACTGCAAGGCATCAATCATGCGCATAGCCTCATCTACATTGCGACCTAAAGGTAGGTCGTTAACCAATTGATGGCGTACCACACCTTCTTTGTCAATTAAAAACAAACCACGGTAAGCGATTAATTCGCCCTCTGCTTGCATATTTTCATCATCATCCCAAAACCAATTGCCAGCCAATACATCATAATTGTAGCTGATGGTTTTATTGGTATCTGCAACTATAGGATAAGTTACACCCTTAATACCACCGTGATCTTTGCTCATTTGCAACCAGCCCCAGTGGCTCTGCTCTGTATCTGTGCTTACGGCTACTACCTCAACACCCTTAGCTTGAAAATCTGCTAAGCGCTCTTGAAAAGCATGCAACTCTGTTGGACAAACAAATGTGAAGTCTTTTGGATAAAAGAATAAGATTACATATTTACCCTTGTACTGACTTAAAGTGAAATCCTCAACAATTTCGCCACCATCAATTACGGCAGCAGCTTTAAAGTCAGGAGCTTTTTTACCTACTAATACAGCCATTTTATTTATTTTAAATTAACATTCTTATTTAAGGCCGCAAAGATAACGGCTCACCCATACCTAAGCCCAAACCCGTGTTAAATCTTGTCTATATAGTGATAGCTTTTGCCTTAGCCCATAATCACTTGGTTTGTAACTGATATTTCGCACGTTTAGCAGCCTATAAAGCATGTATTTTCGCCTCCATTTTCAAATCTATCTCAAACCATGAATGATCTTCAAATTGCACATAGCGTAACCCCAGAACACATTAAGAACATCGCCCAAAAGCTAAATATTTCTGAAGCTCAGCTCGAGTACTATGGCAAGTACAAGGCTAAACTTCCGCTAAACCTTATTGACGAAGATAAAATTGCACAAAGCAACTTGGTGTTGGTAACCGCCATTACCCCCACCCCTGCCGGAGAAGGTAAAACCACAACAACAATTGGCCTTGTAGATGCCTTAAATAAAATTGGTAAACGCACAACGGCAGTAATTCGTGAACCCAGCTTAGGGCCTGTGTTTGGCATAAAAGGCGGTGCGGCTGGTGGTGGCTGGAGTCAAGTTGTACCTATGGAGGATATTAACCTTCATTTTACAGGTGATTTTCATGCCATAGAAAAAGCAAATAATTTGCTGGCAGCGCTCATTGACAATAATATTCAAAGTAAAACGCGTAATCTAGG
This sequence comes from uncultured Cryomorphaceae bacterium, assembly GCA_964416385.1. Classification (GTDB taxonomy): domain Bacteria; phylum Bacteroidota; class Bacteroidia; order Flavobacteriales; family Schleiferiaceae; genus JAUHWL01. The sequence goes on from CAYQDW010000110.1 coordinate 1,415, forward strand.
TATAGACCCACGCACGGTTTTATGGAAACGTGCCATGGATATGAATGACCGGGCATTGCGCAACATAATTGCTGCTTTGGGCGGAAAAGCTGGAGGTATACCACGCGAGACAGGTTTTAATATTACTGCGGCCAGTGAAGTTATGGCCATTCTATGCTTAAGTAAAGATTTGGAAGACCTTAAAGAGCGCTTCGGTAACATTTACATTGGCGATACGTTTGACGGCAAGCCCGTTTATGCCCGCGACCTTAACGCACAAGGTGCTATGGCAACGCTGATGAAAGAAGCCATACAGCCTAACCTGGTACAAACGCTAGAGAAGAATCCGGCCATAATTCATGGTGGACCATTTGCCAACATTGCGCAAGGAACGAACTCAATTCTGGCCACAAAAATGGGCATGAGCATGAGCGAATTTGTAGTTACAGAGGCTGGCTTTGGCTCTGACCTTGGCGCAGAAAAATTCTTTAACATTAAATGCCGCGCAGCCGGAATCTCTCCTAAAGTTGTGGTACTGGTTGCCACCATCCGTGCATTAAAATATCACGGAGGAAAGCCACTGGCCGAACTCACACAAGAAGACGTAACAGTACTAAAAAAAGGGTTTGCCAACTTAGAACGCCACATTGATAGCTTGAAGAGCTTTGGCCTACCCGTGGTAGTTTCTATCAACGCCTTTAGCAGCGATACAGAGGCCGAAAAGCAAGCGCTGCTGGAGCATTGTGCACAACTTGGCATACCAGCCGCACTAAGCTATGGCTGGGCAAAAGGTGGCGAAGGCTGTACCGATCTGGCAGAATTGGTTGTAACAGCTGCGGTTGATAGTCCGGGTAAATTCACCCACACATATGATCTGGAAGACGCCACAAGTACCAAGATGGAAAAGATATGCCGTACCATTTATGGTGCACAGCGCGTAATTTTAAGCGATGTAGCCCGCAGGCAACTAAAGCGCTTTGAAGAACTTGGTTATGGCAACTTGCCGGTATGTATCGCCAAAACGCAAAAGAGTTTGAGTGATGATGAGAAGAAACTGGGCCGCCCAGAGAATTTCGATATCCACATCCGTGAATTTGAGATTGCTGCCGGTGCCGGTTTTATTGTGCCTATTGCTGGCAACATTCTGCGCATGCCCGGATTACCCGCAGTACCATCTGCAGAGCATATTGACATTAATACGCAAGGCGAGATTAAAGGGTTGTTTTAAATTAAATCAATAAACACATAACAAACCACGGCTCCTACAGTCGTGGTTTTTTTTTGTGCCTAATTTTTAATGCGAAGAAGAAAGAGTCCGAGAAATGTAATAGCACCATTTAGCAGCAGCAATTCAAAACCTATGGTATAGCCAAACCATGCCAGCGCCTGAACTTTTACAAAATAGGCCAGCAGCGGTGAAGCTATGGCTACAACCGGCACCCATTTATCTTTCACGTTGAATTTTGTAAAAAGGCCGAAGAAGAACAGCCCGAGCAACGGCCCATAGGTATAACCGGCAGCTGTAAACAGGTCTTTGATCACGTTCTCGCTAACCAGGTATTTGAACACAACGATTACGGCAAGCAAGATGAGCGAAAAAGCAATGTGTACGCGTTTGCGGATGTGCGTACCGCGTTCATCGGCATCATTGTGCAAACCGAGAAAATCTACCGAAAAAGAAGTGGTAAGGGCCGTGAGGGCCGAATCTGCGCTGGAATAGGCCGCGGCAATCAATCCGATAAGGAAAAAGAAACCGACCCATGCGCTCAAACCACTGGCAAGCGCAAGTGTGGGGTACAGCTTATCGCCTGTAGCCTCTATTCCCTTTAAGGCCGCAAAATCTGTGAGCAACAAGCCCAAAGCCATGAACAAGAGGTTAACCACCACCAGGCTTATGCTAAACCAATACATGTTCTTTTGTGCATCCTTCAAACTCTTGCAGGTAAGGTTCTTTTGCATCATATCTTGATCAAGCCCAGTCATGGCAATGGTTATACTGGCACCGGCCAGAAATTGCTTGATAAAGTATTTTGAATCGGCCACATCATCCCAGAAAAAAATGCGGCTGAGTTCGCTGTTTGCCACGTAATTGATGAGACTTTGTCCGGGCGCGAGCAGTTCATCTTTAACCATATACACGGTAATGCCAACGGCCAGCAACATAAATGCCGTTTGCAGGGTATCTGTATACACAATGGTCTTTATACCACTCCTAAAGGTGTACACCCAAATCAGGCCAATGGTAACGGTAACCGTGGCCCAGAAGGGCACGCCCCATGCGTTAAACAAAGCCAATTGCAACACCGTTGCTACCAGGTAAAGCCTGAACGAGGCACCAATAACACGGCTGACGAGAAAGAAGAAAGCACCTGTTTTATAGCTATATGTGCCAAAGCGCTCACCCAAATAGGTGTAAATACTGGCCAGCTCAAGCTTGTAATAAAGCGGAAGTAAAATTTTGGCAATGAATAGGTAGCCCAGCAAATAGCCCAATACCATTTGCATGTAACTGAATTGCGAAGTGGCCACCCAGCCCGGAACAGAAATGAATGTAACCCCACTTAATGAAGCCCCGATCATTCCAAAGGCTACCACATACCAAGGGCTGCTTCGCTTGCCGGTAAAAAAGGTCTGGTTGTCATCACTGCGGCCTGTAAGCACCGAAATACCGATAAGCAGCCCGAAATAGGCTGCAATAAGAATTAGAATGAGTGTTGGCGACATGCGGCTAAAATAAGCGGGTTTGGCCATCTTCTGCCAACTTGCCTTCACATTTCATACACAGGAATATTTACACGTTTTCTGCGTTTAGCAACAAATAAAAAATATGCAACGCAACCGGTTGGTCTATTCAGCTCTTATTGTTTTAACCTTGCTTAGCGGTTTGGCCTCACGCCAATTTCAGGACTTTCTGCCCACCTTTCTGGCAACCTATGCGGGCGATACCTTATGGGCGCTGCTGGTCTTTTTGTTAACAGGTTTTCTGTTGCCGAAAAAGTCAATTTTCTTGAACGCTCTGGTCGCACTCATCTTTTCATTTGGTATAGAGATCAGTCAGTTGTACCACGCTGCGTGGATAGATACTATCCGCCAAACACGCCTGGGCGGACTAATACTCGGTTTTGGCTTTTTGTGGAGTGATCTGCTGTGCTATACTGCGGGTATTGCTATTGGGGCATTGGCAGAAGTACTGTTTAGGAGAAAAAATTAGGAAGTTTGAGGTTTGAGGTTGATAAGTTGATAGGTTGATAAAGTTGATAACCCCACTGCCGACTTGCTTTGTGGTTAA
>CAYQDW010000111.1:0-4502 GCA_964416385.1 uncultured Cryomorphaceae bacterium
TCTTCTGCCGTAACTAAGCGCATCCTATATTCTTTAAAATTTGGAAAACCTTTGAAATAGTTGGCATAGTGCCTGCGGGTTTCCAATACACCCAGACGTTCACCCTTCCAAGCTACAGCCATTTCTAAATGTCTGCGTGCCGCATGTACGCGTTGTTGTATGGTTGGCGGGGGAAGCTTTTCTCCGGTTTGCATATAATGCTTAATCTCATCAAACACCCACGGGTAACCAATGCTGGCACGGCCAATCATCACGCCATCTACCAAATACTCATTTTTCATGTGCACGGCCTTTTCTGGGCTATCTACATCGCCATTGCCAAAAACGGGAATCTGCATTCGTGGATTTTCCTTTACGGCTCTAATCAGCGTCCAGTCGGCTTCTCCCTTATACATCTGCACGCGCGTGCGCCCATGTATGCTTATGGCTTTAATGCCTACATCCTGTAAACGCTCCGCCACTTCCACGATGTATTGTGAGCTGCTATCCCAGCCCAAACGCGTTTTTACGGTGACGGGCAAATGTGTACTCTTTACAATCTCGGCCGTCATGGCCACCATCTTTGGGATATCCAGTAAAATTCCAGCGCCAGCGCCTTTACAGGCAACATTTTTTACCGGGCAGCCATAGTTTATATCAAGAATATCAGGATTGGCTTGTGTGGCTATTTCTGCTGCTTCGCGCATATGGTCTATCTCGCTCCCAAAAATCTGAATGCCAATGGGGCGTTCGTACTCAAAAATATCAAGCTTTTTCAGGCTTTTTGCGGCATCGCGGATGAGCCCCTCACTACTGATGAATTCTGTGTACATAACATCAGCGCCATTCTCTTTGCAAAGTGCGCGGAAAGGTGGATCGCTAACATCCTCCATAGGTGCTAGTAATAACGGGAACGCACCAACCTCAACATTTCCTATCTTAACCACTTTATGCCATTTTTGCGTGGCAAAAATAGTAATCCCCAATGAACACATTTAAAGGCTTTATACGAAGCAGCTCTGTCTATTTTCAAATCTTTTTACTCATTGGGCTTGCGCTTTTTGGTGCTGGCTTGTTGGGGGCGATGGGCTTTTTTGCTTGCCAAACCTTTTTTGGGGTAAGTTTTACAGATGTGCAGCAGTTTATGGCAGATCCAACCCTTAATGGTGCCGTGGCACCTTTAAAGATGCTTCAGATATTTTCATCCATTGGCCTCTTCTTATTGCCCGCAATGGTTTTTAGCCAACTTTTTAGTCCACAACCAGAAACCTTTTTAAGACTAAAAAACACTGTTTCATGGCCAATAGGCGTGAGCATCTTGCTTCTAATCATCGTATTTACACCTATTACAGATGCGCTAACTTGGTTAAATCATCAAATTCATCTACCAGAATTTTTAGCCAGCTTTGAGCATAACGCCCGTATGGCAACAGAAAATACACAAGCGCTTTTGGGCACATTTTTAAGAATGGAGACGTTTTTAGATTTCGCATATAACCTTTTTCTACTGGCCATATTGCCAGCTGTGGCAGAAGAATTCTTTTTTCGGGGGGTTGTACAAGAATTGCTCATAAGGCATACACAACGTACACATCTTTCTATTTGGGTTACTGCACTTGCTTTTGCCTTGATGCACGGCCAGATTTTTGCCCTGGTGCCACTTTTAGTTTTGGGCGCATTGCTGGGTTACTTAAAACAATGGACTGGCTCATTGTGGGCAAGCATCATTGGTCATTTTGTAAATAATGGCCTCATCGTTGTGGTTATGTATTTCTTCGCACAAGACCTTTCTGATTTAGACGGCCTTTCTACGCCGCAGATTTCTTATTTATTAGGCGGCATTGTGCTTGCAGCGGGTATTATCTTCTATCTTTTTCGCAACCGCTCCACCCCATATTTAGCAGATGAAGATTTAATTGATGAAAAGAATGAGGCCGATGACTATGATGGTATGTAAATGGGTTCTCCTAAAAATTTAGGCTGGGTGTTTAGAAGATAAACATCCACAAACAGTTTTATTCTTGCGAAGTGCTCTCTAATTCTGGTTTTTAAACCGTAGGCACTTGGCACATCAGGCGCACTATAACCAAGCGCAAAAATTCCCTTTTTATGTGCGATGAATAACGCCCGCTCAACATGAAATTTTTGAGAAATAACCAAGACCGTATCTTGACCAAAAACCGCTTTACTGCGAATCATGCTGTCTAAAGTTCTAAAACCTGCAAAATCTTCAAAGATGCGATCTGCGTTAATGCCTTGCTTAATAAGGTCGTTTTTCATCACCGTTGGCTCATTGTACTGCGTAGTGCTATTATCACCACTAACAAGCAAATAATCTATCTTTTTTTGCGTGTGTAAATACTTTGCGCTTTGCAACCTGTGTTTGTAATATAGGTTAATTGTACCACCACGCCCATATTTAGCAGTACCCAACACAAGGCCCACGTGTGTATGCGGCACATCTTCTGCATTGAGATAAATGTACTTTTTAACGCTGTAACTCACATACCATGACCAGATAATAGACAGTAGAAGCCCCATTAAAAGGGCTATAGCAATACCGACAAACCATTTTTTAACCTTGTGCATCTGGCGAGGAAGTTACATATACGCAGAATTAAATAACGTGCGAAGTGTCATGTTTAGCTTGTTTGACGCGCTATTTTTTACTTTTGGCCGCTAACCCATCTTATGTCGAGTTTAAACAGCATTAAAGAACCCATCGCCAAAGAAATGAAGGCCTTTGAACCCAAGTTCAGGGCTTTTATGTCGAGCAAGGTAAGTTTACTAGACCGCATAACGCACTACATCGTAAAGCGCAAAGGCAAGCAATTACGGCCTATGCTTGTGTTTTTAAGTGCTAAACTATTTAGTGAAGTTACTGAAAGCACCTATCGTGGCGCATCGCTAATTGAACTCATGCACACGGCAACTTTAGTTCATGATGATGTTGTTGATGATGCCAATACCCGAAGAGGTTTTTTTAGCATTAATGCCCTTTGGAAAAATAAAATAGCTGTTCTAGTTGGTGATTATCTGCTTTCTCGGGTATTATTACTAGCCGTTGAACACAAAGAACACCAATTGCTTGAGTTGGTAAGTAGCGCTGTAAAACAGATGAGTGAAGGCGAGCTTTTGCAAATTGAAAAAGCCAGGAGACTTGATATCACAGAAGATGTTTATTATAACATCATCCGTCAAAAAACAGCCTCATTAATAGCTAGTTGTTGTGCCGTTGGCGCGGCCTCTGTGGGGCAAAATGAAGAAACTGTAGCCCAGATGCGCCTTTTTGGAGAAACATTGGGCATGGCCTTTCAAATAAAAGACGACTTATTTGACTACCAAAGCTCTTTAAAAACGGGTAAGCCTTCTGGCATAGATATTAAAGAGCAAAAAATGACCTTGCCGCTAATTTATGCGCTTAACCATGCCACAAGTGCTGACAAACGTAGGGTCATTGGTATTATTAAAAAACATCATGACAATCCGCAAAAAGTGCAAGAAGTGGTGCAGTACGTACTGCATAGCGGAGGCATTGCTTATGCCGAGTCTAAAATGAAAGCGTACCGCGATGAGGCGCTGTCTATGCTTAAAAAGTATCCTGAAAACGATGCACGCCAATCTCTGGAAGCGTTAGTTGATTTTATTATTTCAAGAACCAAATAAATCACAACCATGAATTTTCTGAATACTCAAGAAACCGACAAAATTCTTGATCTAGTCATTGATTACGGCATGAAACTGGGCTATGCACTCATAGTTCTGGTGATTGGTCTACTGGCCATTCGGTTTTTACTTAAGATGATAGAAAAGCTCATGCAAAAAAGCGGCATTGAGCCTTCTCTACAGGGGTTTGTACTTTCTTTATCGCGCATTGGCTTAAAGGTGATGCTGTTCATTTCTGTAATCCAGATGATTGGCATAGAAACTACTTCTTTTATTGCTGTGTTAGGTGCGGCAGGCTTAGCCATTGGCTTGGCATTGCAGGGTACCCTGAGCAATTTTGCTGGAGGTGTAATCATATTACTTCTCCGTCCATTTAAAATTGGCCATTTCATTGAAGCCCAAGGCTATACTGGCACAGTTGACCGCATAGACATTTTTGTGACTATTCTCAAAACGGCAGACAATAAAAAAATCATTATCCCAAACGGTCCTCTGGCCAATGGTAATATTGTAAACTTTACGGATGTTGAAACCCGCCGGGTAGATTTCTCTTTTGGCATTGCCTATGGCGATGATGTAGACAAAGCCATGAATATTTTAAAATCATTAATTAGTGCGGATGAACGCATTATGAATGACCCTGAACCTTTTATGGGCGTGGGTGCTTTAGCGGATAGCAGCGTTAACATTACCGTACGCGTTTGGGGAAAAACTGATGATTATTGGGCCATTTTCTTCGATATGAATAAAAAGGTTTACGAAGCATTTACCGCCAATGGCATAAACATTCCATTTCCACAGATGGATGTACATGTACATACTGCGAAGTAATTAACGCTAATGGCAGCGGCCGAAAC
>CAYQDW010000112.1:0-4256 GCA_964416385.1 uncultured Cryomorphaceae bacterium
GAAATTATCCTCCGTGCGACTCTGTGACCAATTATTCATGCAAAACTCCTTGGCTTTAAATGCAACCTGTTACAAATGCTCCTCAATGTATTTAAGCACTTTAGTCATGAGGTGAATACGATCTTTGCCCCGTACATTATGCGGGTGCATGGGGTAAGGAAAGAAGTCAACCTGTACACCTGCCTCAACAAATGCTTTAACGAGGCTTAGATTATGTTGCATCACTACTACATCATCAACCGTACCGTGAATAAGCAGTAAGTCGCCCGCGAGATTACCCACATATTGCATCAGTGCATTGGTTTTATAGCCCTCTGGATTTTCATCGGGCGTATCCATATAGCGTTCACCATACATCACCTCATACCATTGCCAGTTGGTTACTGGGCCACCCGCCACACCAACTTTAAACGTACCTGGCTGACGTAGCATTAAACTTGTGGTCATAAAGCCGCCATAGCTCCAGCCATGTACAGCCATACGGTTTGCATCTACATAAGGCAACGATTTCAAGTATTCTACGCCTTTTAATTGATCAGCCATTTCGGCCTCGCCCAAAGCGCGATGAATGATATTTTCAAATTCAAATCCTCTATTTGCACTACCGCGATTATCCACCGTAAAAATGATATAGCCACGCTGTGCTTGATAATTCATCCAAAGCGGTGCACCGGCATTCCAGCGGTTGGTAACCATTTGGGCATGGGGGCCACCATAAACATAAACCAACACAGGATATTTTTGGGTTGGATCAAAATCAGCCGGCTTAATCATACGGGCATACAAATCAGTAACGCCATCTGCACTTTTAATGGTGAATACTTCTGGCAAGGCCAAACCGTAATTGGCCAGCGGATTCTCCGCAACCAAAAGGCGGACTTTCTCCATGCCCTTAACGTCATAGAGAGCGCTTATACCTGGTAACGTGGTATTGCTAAACTGATCTAGAAACAGTGAACCTGCATCATTAAGCGTAATACTATGTGTACCTGGTACGGTGGTGAGTTTTGTTTGCTTACCCGTTTTTACATCCACCTTAAACAGGTGTGTTTCTGTTGGATTGGCACCCGTGCCTATGGTGTATACATATCTTCCTTTAGCATCACTGCCCAAAATCTCCTCAGTTACCCATTTATTTGAAGTAAGTTGTTTCATGAGCTTGCCTGTGGTGGTATAGAGATAGAGATTCATGAAGCCATCGCGCTCGCTCAACCAAATAAACTGGTCTTTGCTACCTGTAGGGAAAAATACCGGATGCTCTGGCTCTACCCATTTTTCATGCTTTTCTTCAAACAAGGTAGCGCGCAACTCTCCGGTAAGCGCATCATATTTATTCAGTTTCATGTGGTTTTGACCGCGGTTTACTTCTGCTACATAAACATATTTTTCTGAAGGGTCCCAAGCCAAATTGGTCATGTAATCATCTGGCGCTTTATCACTTTTTAAGTAAATCGTTTGGGCAGTGCTGGTGTTATAAATGCCGATGCGCGAAATCTCACTTGGCTGACCAGCCATGGGGTATTTAATTTCTGTAAGTCGTCCTGGAGTTTCGTTTATATCCAACAAAGGATAATCTGCAACGAGGCTTTCATCCTTTTCATAAAAAGCAAGTAGTTTGCCAGAAGGGCTCCAGAATGTACCTTTAGTTATGCCAAATTCACTTCGAGCAAAAGCCTGGCCCGCCACAATATTTTTATCTTCATAATTGGTTACAGCCACTTCACCGGCCGCAGAAACCATGTATAAATTGTTGCCAACCGTAAATGCACTTTGTCCCGTAGCCAGATGCTCGTCTTTGTTCGCTGCGTCATTTGGGTAAGCATACAATGTTGTTAAAACTTCACTTTTTATGTCATAGGCAAAGCCCTTGCTCACCGCCTCCATGTAAAGCGTATGTTCATTAATCCAACGGGCACCCCACAAACCGCGCAACCGAATGCGCTCTTTCATTTTACTATTAATTACTGCCAGTTTTACCAATGTATCTATTTTACCTGAAGCATCTGTCACCAGAATAGATTGGTAATCGCTTGCGCAGTAGCTCAACTTTTCGGTACCGGGAATAAACTGCGGCACCGCCATTTGTTGCGGATACAAAGCACGGTTGGTAATGGCATCAGCCAAGGAAAGTTCTTGCTGTGCATAACTTGATAGGGCCACTAAAGCAGCCGAAAGAGAAACGATGAACTTTTTCATGAGATTATTTACCATTCACTTCGTCAGAAGCAATTTGACCATCAATTAAACGGATGATGCGCTTGCAGTGTCGCGCAATATCTTCTTCGTGCGTAACTATAATAACGGTATTTCCAGCTTGATGAATTTCATCAAAAAGCGCCATAATTTCTGCAGAAGTCTTGCTGTCTAGGTTACCCGTAGGTTCATCGGCAAGAATAATGCTGGGTTTATTTACGAGGGCCCTTGCTACGGCTACCCGCTGGCGCTGGCCACCACTAAGCTGATTGGGGCGGTGGTCCATGCGGTCTGCCAGGCCCACTTCTTGCAACGTGTGTTCTGCGCGCGTTTTGCGTAATTCTTTGGGCATACCAGCATATACCAACGGTAAGGCCACATTTTCTAGCGCAGTTGAGCGAGGTAACAAGTTAAACGTTTGAAATACAAAACCGATTTCTTTATTTCTAATTTCAGCAAGCTCATCATCGCTGAGTTTGCTCACATCATTACCGTTGAGAATGTATTGCCCTGTTGTTGGTGTATCTAAACAGCCTAAAAGGTTCATCAATGTGCTTTTACCGCTACCAGACGGCCCCATCAGGGCAACATATTCATTGCGATTAATTTCAAGGTCTATGCCCTTGAGCACTTTAACGGTTTGGCTACCCAATGCAAAATCGCGGGTAATTTTTTTGAGGGAGATGATCGCTTCTTTCAATGCTGTGCCTTTGTGTATGAGAATGGGCAAGGTAGCAAAATGCAGATTTTAAACGCTCATTATGCTGTTAACGAAAACAAAAATCAAAAGTGCCTGCGGGCATTTAATACAAATGTTGGGTATAGTGCCTAATTATATCACGCACTAAATATTAAAAACAAGATTATAAGCCAGAAAAGAGCACAAATGATTCTAAATAATTTGGCACATAAGCATTCCAGTCTAATTGGTGCGAAATATGCTTTCGCAGCTGTTCTGCACTTTCTGGCTCACCATGAATAACAAAGGTTTTCTTGGGGTGCTCTTCAAAATTTTCAAGCCAGGCATGCAATTCATCTCGGTCTGCGTGTGCACTCATACCATCAACCTCTACAACGTTACAACGCACAGGCACTTGTTCTCCAAAGATGCGAATAGAGCTTGCGCCCTCCAATAAATCTCGGCCCCGGGTACCAGCAGCCTGATAGCCTACAATGAGCAAGGTGTCTGATGGCCTGGGCAAGCGATGATACAGATGATGCAATACGCGCCCACCCGACATCATCCCGCTTGCCGAAATAATAATGGCACGTTCTTTCTTGTTATTCAGATAGGCCGATGCTTCGCGCGTTCTAACCGTAATGAGATTTCTACCAAGGGTTAAAAAAGAAGCGTCTGTTTGCAACATTTCATCCGTTAGCTTGTGGTCTTCCATATGGCGGCCATAAATTTCTGTGGCGGAAATGGCCATTGGGCTATCCATAAATACCTCAATTTCCGGGATGGCTTTTTCCGTCATCAGATCTTTAATATACATGAGTAGATTTTGCGTTCTGCCAACAGAAAAGGCAGGAATGAGCACGCAACCATGTCGTTTAATGGTATCATTTATCGCTTCGGCCAATTTCTCTTTCACGCCTAGTTCCGGGTTTTGCCTATTGCCATAGGTGCTTTCTATAAAGAGAATGTCTGCCTGTTTTATTTTTTGCGGGGGATGTAAAATCGGGTCTGATTGCCGGCCAAGATCGCCACTAAAAACGAGTTTTTTAGTTTGAGTTTCGCCCTTAACGATGATCTCAACAATGGCCGCCCCTAGAATATGCCCAGCATAGGCAAAGTTGACCTGTATGTTTGGTGTTAATTCAAACTGATGGTGAAACGGATAGCTGCGCACTTGCGGAAGCATGGCTTCAACATCCTCTGTTGTATACAGCGGTTGGGGATTATCATGTTTAGAGTAACCCTTTTTACGCGCAAAATCGGCTTCTTCCTCCTGCAATTTAGCAGAGTCTAGCAACAATAGCTTTAATAAATCTGCTGATGAATGTGTGCAGTGTATCAATCCCCCAAAACCCTCTTTAACAAGGCGTGGCAAATAACCGGA
>CAYQDW010000113.1:0-4124 GCA_964416385.1 uncultured Cryomorphaceae bacterium
ATTTACGCTTGCTCTACTAATAGCTAGCTGGGCCTCAATTAGTGCCTTTTTTAAATCTGTGGCTATTAACTCCTTAGAAGCATTGATATGCTCTTTGGGCGTTTTTAATTTGATATCCTGAAGCGCAGGGTCAATAGTTGCTCCAGCAAACATTGGCAGCAAATTGAGCATTACGAATGCAACGGCAAAAGCAAATAACTGCTTGATTTGAGCTCGCTTTTTATGTTGTGTTAACGCATGCATTTTATCATCCCTTTACATATTCTGTTTAACTATGTCTTGTGAAATATATTCTAATAGCTAATTAACAGAAATCATTGGAAAAAACATAATATTAGGTTGTTTTTTCACGCAATTACAACCACAAATTTTTATTTTAAATACAAAAATTTACGACCTTCTATTGCGCACTCTTGAGCATATACTCTTCTAAATCTGTAACCAACCGCACAAGGGTAACACCGCCAAACTGTTTTGGCAAGTCTATTCTGGTTGTAGTGTAAGCTTGTAAATTAAGATTTGAATTTTCATACAGTAGCCTGCCACATACGTCAAACACAGCAATGCTACCATTGCCTTCATAAGCACCTGGCTCTATGATTAATTGATTATTGGCCACGTATGCATCAAGCTCCGGTGAATAAGGTTTGGGCTCCCAAGACAAATCCGAGCTTATCCATACAGCAAAGCGTTCTGCTTGATTTGCATTGGCTTTATAGGTATATGCAGGCGAAGTATGACTAAGTTCATTCATGGTTCCTTCTACCGCATCCTCTAAATATACTTTAACGCCCAAAGGAATATAGTCTGGCTGAATTGCAATTGTGTAACGCTTACCTACTGTTGTGTTTTCTAAGCGTACAGGAATTCGTGTTGTGCCTGCTTCCCCGTGTGGCATAGCGATAGCGTTAATGGCTAAAGCCTCCTTGTTTGCATAGGTATAAAAGTTCAATGAGGTTTCAGGATTCATCAACTTACGGGCATCAGCACCATTATCAAAACCTTGCGTAGCGCTTTCATTGGCAAGCGCTATGGTTAATTGATCTTGCTTTTCTTGTTCTTGCACACCTTTAACGTCAAGCACTATATGTCCTAAAAAGTCCCCAGTTTTTAAGAAAGCTGGTTCTTCTGTATCTACGGTATGCGCTTGGTAAGACCATGTACCCATGGTAGGATTTGCGGCTGTGGCACGTACCCAAAAGCCTTGTAAAGGTGGAATAAAACCTGTTAAAGTATTTCCTGGCGCACCGGCCCCAGCATATGTATAGTATGTGTTGGTATTTGGATCCCAGATATAGTAGGCTTGCTCCACGTTTGCAGGGTTATTTGGGGCGTCAAAAATGGCATCAAAATCAAGAGATGCGGCAAAGGGATTTGCCAAGAAATTCCAGCCATCAACAACCCCCGAAGTAAAGCCACCAGTTGTTCCTGGGTTATGGTAGGATAAACTGGGTGTAATACTGCCATTAGGTGTGCCTTCTACTTCTATGAAACCTGGCGTTGGTTGTACACCAAAAGGCCCTATGTAAACATTATACCCTCTACCTGGCACAATTTGATCTGAGGCGGTTACATCTTGCCAACTTGATGTTGTTGCATCCCAAAACTTTATGTTTTTGGTGTTAGCGGTGGCCCCTATGGCATTCCCATTTACTGTACCAAAAACTGACACTGTAGATGAACCATCTAAAGGCACACCCATGTTACGCCAACCTGTTGTTGCTGCATATTGTTCTTGGACTAATGCACCTCCATTCAAGTTTAAACTACCTACAATACGTAATTGCCCATAAGCCCCAGATTCATCTGCCATGATACGTATCTTACCATTAGCCACTAAATCAATTCCAGATCCGCCTAAATTGAGTTTCGAATTGGGGTTAATAACTAGCGTATCAACAGTGGTAGGTGCACCACCATTAAACGTAACGATACCGTCTATGATTACTTTAGGAGGTAAAGTAGTTACTGTTCCGCCAGAAATAACGGCTCCAGCTACAGAAGTAGAGAAAGATTGTGAACTTCCCGGCCCACCTAAATATTGAGCATTTATTGATTGTATCCAAACGAATACAATGATTAAAATGATATGAATTTTCTTTTTCATCGCTAAATGTATTGGGTGATTAGGCTTGTATTAAGGCGCTGTACGCACACCGCGCCCGCCATAAAATGAAGTTACTTGTATTGATGTGCCACCACCAAGATCATCAGCTAAATGCCGAGATACCTGTGCGCCAGTGGGGCCGTGCATCCAACAGCTACCTTTTACTGAAACCGCGGTACTACTACCACCAGGCATAGATGTAACGCCTTGGTCTGGCCAGGTTGATTCATTATGAAATCCTTGGGTGTTTAGAGTGCCATCTCCATGAGCGCCTGTGTACACACGACCCTCTTGTGTAAGATTAATACAAAAATCGTGTAAGTTACCGGCCATGTTCAATACTCCGTAATAGCCCGCTCCTGCTTCAATTCGTGTACTTGTTGCTGTAGCGAAGCCACCAACCCGCATGGGCCCCTGTGGACCAGTACCAGTAGCCATTTGGTCAATAATAACATTGGCTCCAGCGGTTCCTGAAACTTCCTCTGCAGTTCCTGGATTGGTAATTGTCAATGTTCTTGTATAAGAAGTGTTTCCCCAAGGGTATTCACTGGCCACTCGATTTACAGGACCTCTGGCTGCTTTTTCAAATTCCATATTAGTCATTGGCCGTAAACCAGCCCAATCTAAATATGAATAAAGGTTAACATAGTTGATAAAGTTACATGCAATATGCTGGCCATCGTCAGCAGAATTAGGCGGGTTGGCCGTATTCAAATCATTTTGATAAACCCGCGGATTTGTACCGTCATCTACCGTAATTTTAATACCATTCCTATTTAGAGGTGTGGTTTGACCTGATGCTGTAGCCATAAAATCACCTACTGCACGACCGGGATGATGAATGTCTTGCTGCGCACGAGTTAGTGTATTCAAAAAATCTTTGTAGCCACACTGTGTAAGTAAATCTTTCATCATATAAAAACCATTGTAACCATTTGGATAGAGCGTACTTATTGGCGTACTGCCTCCGCCACTTACTTTGGATAATTCATTGTTATTACCAGAACCACAACAAGCCGTTGAAGGAAAAACATTTGCAGCATTTACTGTTGTTGAATAGTATCCCGTGGCGCCACTTTCTGCCGTGCCATCCCCAAGCTGATAGGTTGCGGTGGGCACATAAACCATCTCTATGGCAAAGGCACGTACCTCTACTACATCAGTGGCGCCAACACCATTTTGCGCATAATTCCACACTGCGCATACATTGTTCCATGCAACATTGCCTGATCCAACAGCATCTCTGTACATAAATATACCCTCGCCTGGGTTTGTCGCGACATTGTACGTTCCTGCCGGGTTTCGTAAACCCGTGGTGATGGTGCTGCCCGTTGGTGCTATATGCCCAGTGTTGTTCAGATTTACATGACTCCAAGAGCTCCATGTATTATTCTGTTGATTCTGAACTCTGTATTTAAAAAAGACCCAAGCGGCATCCCAGTTACCTGGCGCAGCCGTTGCTCGCCATGAATACTCCCAGCTGATATCGAAGCACACTAGCATTGTTTGCGCTTGCTTGTTCATCATACGCACATTTGAAATAACCAAATTGCTTGCACTCAACACATTTGACGACAAGATGATTAGTAACATGTACAAAGAAATATTCCTTAAATTTTTCACGATATGTTTCCTTTTGATTGAATTGTGTCTATTAAAACTGGATTCTTGATATTTTGCCGATTTAAGCACACAAATGTCTCTAAATTCTAAAACTACAGGTTGTTTAGTTACTCAAGCACCACGCCAATCCTGCAATATTTTCGTATTTTTTGCTTAATTATGTGCGTTATTTGCCGCAGAAGAAGCGTCAGTATCACAAATACATCACTTTTATCACATTAATAACACAACCGCTAATTGTTATGTGATATTCCGATTTTTGTACAAAATGCCATTTAGATGAAGCCTTCAGGATTTCTTGACGAAAAATGATCAGCAATTTCGATTATTACATGCACTAAAGAACTTGTACCTTCCCCCCGAGAATCATATTAAACGATGTCAATAGAAGTTT
>CAYQDW010000114.1:0-4002 GCA_964416385.1 uncultured Cryomorphaceae bacterium
CAAACAACGCACCTAACACACCTGCTATTGATTACAACAATACCTATGACAAAGTAGTAGTGTTCTGCGACTTCGGCAACGCAGGTTCAGGTAAAACATTCTATATCGATGATATCGCATTCGGTGGCAACATTGGCATCAACGAAAAGTCTATCGGCAACATTGTGGTTAGCCCTAACCCAAGTACAGGTATACTTAATGTAAACGGTATGCTGTTTGGCACAAGTGCTTATGACATCCGCATCGTTTCAATTCAAGGTCAAGTTATTTATGAAGCTAGCGTTAACAGCGGCAATGTTGACATGACCCTAGACCTAAGCAGCCAACCTGCAGGTTTATATTTTATGACTATTCAAGGAGAAGCAGGCGCTACAACTGAGCGCATCATCCTTAGTAAATAAGTTTTTCTCGTAGATAAGTGACTTAGTACACTTAAAGCCCGGCATGAAAATGTCGGGCTTATTTTTTATGCTAATAATCTCCGCAGCAAAACGGATTGTAACCCACGTTTAGTTTGCTGAAATTGATGGCTTCGCTAAAACTATATTTGTCAACAAAATAGAGGTAATGGGCTTATTTAGGCGCTGGGCAATAAACATGCTTTTCTTTGGGGCGGTCGGTGTATATGGCGCAGGCTTATTGGTAGATATTATGGAGGTTGATGCTGCACAGTATGCAAGCCTAACCCGAGAAATGATTGAAACCGGGAACTATTTAGAGGTTTATCACATGGGGCAAGACTACCTTGATAAGCCACCTTTTCTATTTTGGGCGAGTTCTATTTGGATTAAATGGTTTGGCGCCTACAATTGGACGTATAAGTTATCCTCTTTTCTATTTACCATTCTCGGCATCATTTCCACCTACAAATTAGGCCACCTCCTTTACAACAAGCGGATTGGCTTTGTGGCGGCCATAATGGTGGCTACCACACAAGCTTATTTTCTATTTAACCATGATGTGCGCACAGACACAATTCTTACCGCTATGGTCATTTTTTCGGTATGGCAAATCATGGCTTTCATTTTTTATCGCGAACGCATGCACCTTGTTGGCGGTTTTGTGGGGATAGGGCTGGGCATGCTCACTAAAGGCCCCATAGCACTTATGATTCCTGCCCTTGCTTTTACCGCTTACTTTATTGGTAGAAAACGGTATAAGGACTTTTTTAGATGGGAATGGCTCTTGGGCTTGGCTTTAGTACTTGTTGTGCTTAGCCCTATGATGTATGGGCTGTATAACCAGTTTGATCAACATCCAGAAAAAGAAATAACGTTTATAAGTGATGCAGGAAACCGGACCGAGAAAGAAGTAAGTGGATTAAAATTCTTTTTTTGGACTCAAAGTTTTGGGCGCATCACGGGCGAAAATGTTTGGGAAAACAGCTCATCGCCAACTTTTTTTGTGGAAACCTTTTTATGGAGTTTTCTGCCTTGGTCTCTATTGGCCATTTGGGCACTTATTTGGCGCCTAAGCAATACCATAACAGATGTAATTAAACAACGAAAAAAGCAAGAATGGCTTACCCTAGGCGGATTTATTTTGCCTTTTATTGCATTAAGCACAAGCCATTATAAACTGCCACATTACATTTTTGTATTGTTCCCTTTTGCTGCAATTATCACAGCAGAATTCGTGTTGCGCGTGCTCTATGAGAAACCCACTTGGTGGGCACAAATTATGCGCGTTTTACAATCGATTACTGTATTGGTTTTGGCCACAGGTTCAGTCCTAATTTTAACCGTGGTCTTTCCAGAATTTAACCTGCTTGCATGGCTTGGATTTATCATTCTCATAGCCGTTGCCATCATAAGTCTTTGGAGCAAAACCCGCATCAACCAAATAGTAATAAGCAGCGCTTTGGCAATTATTGCTACCAATTGGGTATTGAACGTACACTTCTACCCCCAGTTGTTTATATATCAACCTGGCCGCGCGGCAGCCGCTTGGATAGGCGAAAATGACATTCCTAAGCAACATATTTACATTTACCCGAGTTATGCAACCTTTACGTTTCAATACTATGCAGACCACACCTTCTACATTGTAGATAACGAACGTATAGAACAAACACTGGCTTCAGGAAAAGACGTTTGGGTATATGTAAAAGATGATTATTTGAAAGCGATAACCGACCATTACGCAGAGGCATCTGTCGCAGCATCTTTCCCTGCCTTTCATGTTTCGGCATTAACGTGGGATTTTATCAACCCCAAAACGCGAGAAGCTCAATTAAAAACACAGTACTTAGTAAAAATAGCAGCGCCATGAAAAGAATATTGATCGCTCTAACGCCTATACTCATACTATTAAGCTGCCACAACAGCGCTAAAGACCATGCTGAAAAAGAAGAAGGCTACCTAAACGGTTCCTGGCTTGGCGAGCTGGCGCTAAATGACTCCGTAAAGCTCAACTTCATCTTCACCATAGCCAATGAACCTGGGCGCAATCGCACGTACATTCAAAACGGTGCAGAGCAAATTTTTCTGGAAACCACCTATAAGAATGACAGCATTTTTATGGATTTCCCGGTATACCAAAGTCGCCTTATTGCCAAAGAAGAAGGTGGCGTAATGCTTGGGTATTTTATAAAGACAGATGCTGCAGATTACCGCATTCCTTTTGTGGGCAACCAGGGTTTTGAAGACCCGCTGCCCAATACAGAACCAGCGTTAGATACCCTTGCCAATCGCTATGCGGTTACATTTACCGGGGGCGGCAGCGCAATGGAAGCCATTGGTGAGTTTCAGCAAGATGGTAATACGATCAACGGCTCCTTTCTAACGCCTTATGGCGATTACCGCTATTTGCAAGGCAAGCTAAACGGAAACCACCTCACAATGTTTGGTTTTGATGGCGGCTACATTCAGGTATTTAAAGCTGAATGGAGAAACGACAGTTTGGTAAATGGCCACTATTATTCCGGTTTAACGGGCTACAGAACATGGAGTGGCTACCCCAGCGAAACATTTGAATTGGAAGACCCGGAAGCCATGAGTGCCCTGAATGTGGATGCCGGCCCTATCGTATTTAGCTACCCGGGTATAAGTGGTGAAAATGTGGAATATGGTCAGGCCCCCTCAAATCGTGTGACTGTTTTGCAAATTACAGGCAGCTGGTGTCCCAACTGTAAAGACCAGGCCATCTTCCTTCAAAAACTTGTGGATGCATTCCCAACACAACTAAACGTATTAGGTATTGCCTTTGAACGCATGGGCACGCTTGAAGCCAGCATTGCAGCCGCCAAAAAGAGTAAAGATGATCTCGGCACAAGTTATCCGGTTGGAATAGCCAAATACACGAAAGAACAAGTGGCTGAAGAAGTATTTCCTTTCCTCACCAAGATCAGAAGCTACCCTACCTTGATCATCATCGACAAAACAGGTGAAGTGCGCAAGATCTACACCGGTTTTGCCGGTCCTGGAACCACCCGTTACGAAGACGTCACCAACTACCTCACCCAATTCACGCAAGACCTCATCAATGAGTAATTATCTGGATGAGCTGCTGCCCAATTGGCCGGAAAAAGCATTGGCCCGGAAACGGGAAAACCAGGAGTTCTTTAAACGGTTAAAACGAACCGATAAAAAAGCACTCGATCAAAAGATCAATCAATTGCATGAGGAAGTCTTTGCCTGCACAGATTGCCTGAAATGTGCCAACTGCTGCACCACAACCGGTCCGCTACTCACCAACAAAGACATAGAGCGTCTGGCGAAATACGAACGGATGCGCCCGGCAGCGTTCACCGAAGCATACTTGCGGCTGGATGAAGATGGTGATTATGTGTTCCAAAACATGCCCTGCCGTTACCTGAATGCAGACAATACGTGTAGCATTTATGACATCCGCCCCAAGGCCTGCCGCGAATACCCGCATACCGATCGGGCCAAACAATACCAGATCTTAAATCTCACCCGAAAAAATGCAGAAGTTTGTCCCGCAGTTTTTGAAATCGTTGAAAGACTGAAGAGACAATGAGCGAATTAGTCAATAAGCGAC
>CAYQDW010000115.1:0-3830 GCA_964416385.1 uncultured Cryomorphaceae bacterium
ATTGATTCTACCCCTTCTTCACAAACTCGCTTTTCAGGGCCATAGCACCAAACCCTTCTATTTTGCAATCAATGTTGTGGTCGCCATCTGTAAGCCGTATGTTTTTCACTTTGGTTCCAGCTTTAATCGGCCCATTAGCGCCTTTTACAGTTAAGTTTTTAAGCACAATCACGGTGTCTCCATCTGCCAATAAATTGCCATTAGCATCTTTTACAGTAAGCCCTATCGGTTCGGCAACTTCGTTGGGATTCCATTCGTGGCCGCACTCTGGGCACATCAGCAAAGCGCCATTTTCATAACCAAAAGGAGAATTGCAATTGGGGCAGTTAGGTATAGTATCTGGCATGTATGTGTGTTTTTGCAAAGATGGACATTCTCCACAAAGGATTCAGCTGGTTGTAATTAAGCGCATATACTGCAAAACCAACGCTTTCATTTTTGCGTTAAATCTCTAAAATTCCAAAAACATGAAAACCACTTTTAAAATTGTAACCGTGCTGCTTTTGGTTGTTTTATTTACCAATTGCCGCACCATACGCCAAGGTGATGTTGGCGTTAAGAGAACTTTAGGAAAAATAGATAGTAAACCGCTGCAACCGGGCCCAAGAGCTTTTAACCCGTTTGTGTCTACCATAATTTTAGTGCCTGTTAGAACGGTAAATTTGGAAGTAAACCTGGCATTGCCCTCCAAAGAAGGCTTGAATGTAGCGGCAGAAATTTCCATTCTTTTTCACGTTGAGCCCACTAAAGCAACTAAAGTGATTGCAGAAATTGGTAAAGATTATCAAGAAAGTGTAATTCTGCCAGTCTTTCGCGCGGCAGCCGCAGATGTAACCGCAAAATATATGGCTAAGGATATGCACACGGGTAACCGTGCAGAAATTGAAAATGAAATAAGAAGCCGCATGATGGGCATTTTAGAAGAGCGCGGTTTTGTTATTGAGGCGGTTTTGTTGAAAAGCATAAAACTGCCAGAAGGGCTTTATAGAGCGATAGAAGAAAAGCTTGAGGCCGAGCAACAGGCTCAGCGCATGGAGTTTGTGATTCAGCAAGAGCGCCAAGAGGCAGAGCGCAGAAAAATAGAAGCCGCGGGTATCAGAGATGCCAATAAAATTATTTCTGAGGGCCTTACGCCACAAATATTGCAGTACAAAGCTATTGAGGCTTATCGCGAACTTTCTAACTCCAACAACGCTAAGGTGATCATAGGCGGGGGTACAGAATCTATGATTATCAATCCGCAATAATTAGGCGTTTTTAATGTATAAAAGCATTGCGTAACAAACCCGAGCCTCTGTTTATGGGCCGGGTTTGTTACTTTCACAAAAACTAAAACACCCCTCTGTGCGTACGCTATTTCTCCTGCTCTGTTGTTGTTTTGTCATGGTTGGTAAAGCGCAGCCATTTCAAATTTCGGGTCGTGTATATGATCAAGAATCTAATGCACCCCTACCTTTTGTTAACATCACCACAAACAACTCTCAACAGGGCGCGGCCGCAGATGTAGATGGCCGGTTTACGATAGGTTCTCAAGAGCCTATAACAAGCCTAACTTTCAGCTTTGTGGGCTATGAAAAATTTACGATGCCGGTTACGGTTAACACCCCGTTACCATTACAGATTTACATGCGTGAAATGGCTACGCAGCTGGCAGAGGTTGAGGTTGTAGCTGGAGAAAACCCCGCGCATCGCATCATACGCAATACGGTAAATAACCGTGGCCGTAACAATCCTGAAAACTTGGCGTCTTTTAGTTATACCTCCTACAACAAACTCCTCATTACGTTAGATGCGGATAGCATCCCACTTTATGATGAAGAAGGGGTGTTTGATAGCGCCAACTTTGAGATGCAAAACTTTATAGACCGCCAACATCTCTTTATTATGGAAACGGCCAGTGAGCGCAAATACAAAAGGCCCAATAAGGATACAGAACGTATAATCGCCAACAGGGTTAGTGGTTTTAAAGACCCAAGCTTTGTGTTATTGGCTAGTCAGCTGCAGAGCTTTACCTTTTATAGTGATTTTGTTACCGTTTTGTCTGAAGATTACATAAATCCTATTTCTAAAGGGAGCACACGCAAATACCTCTTTTTACTTCAAGACACCACGTTTAACGGCACAGACACCACTTTTGTCATTAGTTTTGAGCCGTTTGCAAACCCAAAGTTCAAGGCCCTTAAGGGGTTGTTGTATATCAATTCATCAACTTGGGCTATTCAGAATGTAATTGCAGAGCCGGCAATAGAGGGCGGTTTTGGTATTAAAATCCAGCAGCTCTATCAACGTTTTGAACAGGGGAGTTGGTTCCCAGTACAACTCAATTACGATTTTCGTTTTAACAATGTTCAGGTTAATGGCATACAACCATTTGGCGTTGGTCGCACATATCTTAAAAACATAAAAATCAATCCGGCTCTTGAAAAGCAAGACTTTGAAGTGGTTGCTGTAAAGATTGCGGATGATGCCACAAGTAAAACGGATAATTTCTGGAGTGATTACCGACAAGATTCGCTGGATGATCGCGAACGTGAAACGTACCGTGTGATTGACAGTCTAGGGGATGATATGAATTTTGAGCGCAGACTTAAATGGGCGCAGGCGTTGGGCGAGGGTAAATTCCGTTCGGGGATTTTCGACTTTCCTTTGGATGCATTATTGCGGTACAATATTTATGAAGGCTTTCGGTTAGGCTTTGCTGCAGAAACCAATTCTAGTTTGTTAAAGTGGTTTCGTGTTGGGGGTGCCATCGGCTACGGTTTTAGCGATGAAGTTTTTAAGTGGCATTATTTTGGGGAATTAATCCTCAATCAGCGCTATAATCTGCGTATGGGCGGGGGTTATCGTTTCGACATCTTTGAAAGCGGTGGCGATCATTGGATTGACCCTGAAGAAAATAATTTTTTAACAGCCAATAATTATCGCTTTTTATGGATTCAACAATTTGATGAACTGAGTGAAGCGTTTGTTTACCTCACTTGGCACCCGTTGCCCAATCTGCATACCAAATTACAAATGAGCAGGCAAAACCGTTTTATGCCAGGCAGCTATTGGTACCAAACGGTAACGGCTGAGGGTGTTGAGGTTTGGCAGAATGGGTTTAATGCCGGATTGTTGCAGGCCGCAATTACTTGGTCGCCCAATGATCAATATATGGAAGGCCCATTTGGCCGCAGACCAATCTTTAGTACCTACCCGCAGTTTAAGCTGCAATACACACAAGGAGTGGAGGGTTTACTTGACGGCACGCTAGATTTTAGTCGTGTAGATTTTAATCTGCGATATGACTTAAAAACAAAAGCACTTGGCATCAGCAGTTTGCAGTTGGGTGCGGGTAAGGTTTGGGGCGATGTGCCCTATAGCTACCTCTATACAGGCCGCAGCAATTTGCCCAATGTAATGCGTGATCTCGGGCGAACATATATTGCAGACCAGTTTAGTTTTGAAACAATGCGCAATAATGAATTTCTAAACGATCAATATATACAGGTTTTTCTACGTCAAAATCTGCAACAAAGGCTTTTTAAGATTGGCAGCTGGTCGCCAGATGTAGAACTCGTGGCCCGTGCGTTATGGGGTACGCTCAATAATCCAGAAAGGCATCGAGGGATCTCTGTACAAGAAGCGCGCAAGGGTTTTTATGAAGCAGGTGTGGAAATCAACAAGGTTTACGCTGGTCTTGGTGTAGGCGCCTACCATCGCTTTGGGCCGTATCAATTACCAACAGCAATAGATAACTGGAGCTTTAAGGTAACCTATCGGTTTGTGTTATTTGAATAGGGAAAAATGTTTGCCACGAAAGCGCGTATTAGGAACATGGCAAGCCCACA
>CAYQDW010000116.1:0-3570 GCA_964416385.1 uncultured Cryomorphaceae bacterium
CGCGAAGTATATTGTGCAATATACAGTTACGAATACTCTTTTCTGTTACTAATAAAAGTAGAATTTCCAAGCAAAGATTAATATGTGGGTAAGCTTTACATTGCTGTTATGCTGCCATCCATTAAACGAATTAATATAACAACAGGTAGTAGGTCTCAACCATTTTTCCATGTATTGAACAAAGTGATAGGTTTAGCATAAGAGCTTAAAATCTGGTTGGTAGGTAAATCAAAAAAATTACCAGCACCTTGTAGTTATTAGCCTTACATTATTTAACAAGTAAAACTCTTTCTCGAAGCAGGGCTTTGTTCTTAGAATTAATCTGAATTAAATACGCCCCAGCGTTAAAATGAGCCATATTTATGCCAATAACCCTATCAGAGGCTGGCTCGGTAATTACCTCAACCAATTCACCTAACATATTGTAAATGGCTACAGATGAGAAATCCTTTATCGGTTTTTCAAACTCAATAGTAAGTAGCCCTCTTGATGGGTTTGGATAGATCAGGATTCTTTCTGTTTGATTCCATTCTGTAATTGAAATCTGCGCCAATGTGGCGGTTAAGGTATCCGTGTCGCCACAATCATTGGTTACAATTAAACTAACCAAATAGAAAAGACCTGGCGTATTATAATTATGCACGGGTGCTGCTGATGTAGCGTTCGTGTTTCCATCGCCAAAATCCCAAAAATATGAGTTGGCGCCCGTTGAGTTACTACCGTTAAATTGAATTGTCATTCCGTTACCACCAGAAGAAAGAATCTGATAACTCCAATTAGCAACCGGCTCTACGCATGTTGAAATTAAGCTTGTGTAAGTTGCTGTTTCACCACAGATATTTACAACAGTTAGTGAAACCAGAAAGGTGCCTGTTGTGGCATAAGTATGGCTGGTTGTTTGGCCGGTAGCGGTGTTGCCATCACCAAAGTTCCAGTTCCATTGCGTGGCACCTGCAGATGAAGAACTTGCATCTAGATTAACCGTAAGACCCGTTTTGCCGATTGTATAGTTCGCCCAGAGAGAATCACAAACTTGTATATTCTGAATGGTAGAATCTGCATTTCCGCAGGCATCTGTAACAAGTAGTTTTACGGCATAGGTGCCATCTAAGGCGTAGATGTGTACCGGATTAATACCAGTGCCTGTGTTACCATCGCCATAATTCCAGCTGTAATTTAAGCCTAAGCCGTTGCTGGCAGTTGCATTGAATGCAACTTGTAATTTGTTGGCTGCAGTGGTGAGCGCCGCTACTGGTGTAGGACACGGGTTTCCAATAACAATAAGCTGTGTAGCCGTATCTGTTTGTCCGCAAACATCGGTAACAATAAGAGTAACGGTATATAATCCAATAGCAGCGTACGTATTTAATGTTGTGATACCAGTATCAATATTCCCATCGCCAAAGTTCCAATTGTAGCTTAGGCTGGTACCAGTACTTGATGTGGCAGAAAAATTGGCTTGTAGGCCAGTTTGGCTAAAATTGAACGAAGCTATGGGTTTAGGGCATGGTGTACCTATTGTGATTGTTTGGGTTGTTGTGTCTGTTTGCCCGCAGGCGTCTGTGATTAATAATGTTACAACATAAGATCCTGGCGCGGAATAGGTATGTGTGGTAGCGCTATCTAATCCGGTATTGCCATCACCAAAGTCCCAGTTGTAAAATAAGCCAGAACCGAAACTGGTATTTGCGTTAAATGATGCTTGAACATTGTTTATTGTTGCGTTAAAGCTTGCAATGGGTAATGGGCAGGGAACTGAGCAAGCGTTAGAACCAGACCATTTTACACCAGAAGATATATTCGTGCCGGGTGATCTGGAATAAACGATGTTGCCAGCCCCATCCTTGAACACAATTCCACACTCATTGCTCCAAAGCCCGTTGTTGTCAAAAGCCAAAATAATGGTATCATTTTCACAAACGGTAACGCTGTAGCTGATAAAACTTCCGGTGGGTAAGGTATATGACGTGGTGGAGGTACCTATGGTTAAATCTACTTCATGAAGAATGTTTGGCGTGGTGGTTGTCCATCCGTCACCAAAAGAATCTGAAAGCTCCAGGGTATAAGTACAGCTGTTTACACAGGGTGTGCTTTGTGTAACCGGGCCTACCCAGGTGCTCGTAGTACCACCTGTGCAAATTTCACGTACATAAACATCATAAGAGGTTTCTGTGGTTAAACCCGTAATGGTAAAAGGATTTAAGGAAGTAGTAACAATGGTGCCCTGCCCTTGTACAAAGCCGGTAGGTCCATATTCAATTTCCCAAGATGTTGCGCCACTACTCACCCAATTTGCGGTTATTGATGTTGGTGTGGCGTTTGAAATGGTAAGGTTGTTAGGCGGGGCGCATGGTGCAGAGCCTTGCTCAATGGAAATATCATCAATCGCCATTCTACAAATGGGATTAAATTGATTATTACTACGAACACCTACAAACCGATAATAAATAGTATCGCCTGCAAAAAAACCGAGGCTAACGGAATCTTTGAGCCAAGGAGAGGTGGAACTCGTTTGCTGCTGTCCATTTTTAATCCAAATTGTAGTCCAAGCACCAGTTTGGTTGGCATCTTTAACTTCTAATCGAAGTGATACAATCTCGCTTCCATACATGTGATACCAAAAAGAAAACTGTGGGCTGTTGATGGTTGATAAATCAATTTTTGGCGATCGCGCTGTAGCGCTCAAACTGTTATTGACGTTAAACAGAAGGTTGTCTGTGAGTAAATACTTGCCATTCCCGGTAGTATGGTCGCCTGCTGGTCCACTAAAAAAAATTTGATTAACTGGCGGCCCAGTAGACCAACTAAAGAATTGATTTGCAGGGCTAGGATTAGCTAACCAGCAAGGGGCAACAGCTCCAAGAGCAGATAGCGTTGTAGGAGCTTGCCAATCAGCATTTTCAAAATCTATAAATAATGGGGCTTGATTCACGCCTGAACAGCTCGTGGTAAAAGATATTGGACCAAACCAGGAACTTACTGAACCATTTGAGCATGAATCTCTCACATACACATCAAAGGTGGTGGCGCCTGATATATTTGATAAAATAAACGGATTACTACTTGTGGTTATCTTGGTGCCGCTGCCTATATTAAATCCGAGGGGGCCATATTCTACCTGCCAATTGCTAGAACCACCGGTTACCCATGATAGTGTAGCACTGCTCGCTGTTGTGGCAGTTACGGTTAAATTGGTTGGCGTGGCACACTGAGCATTGGCTCTAAATGATATCAATAAGATGGTAATAGTCGAGATGATTTTTATCATTAGCTCAAAAAAAATATAGTGAACTAACTATAGATCTTAAATTATGTTCAAATGAATTAGGCAGATAGGCACTGCGGGTCTTGATGTGTCATGTCATAGGGTGTAAACCCAACATCCCGTTGAACTATTAATGGAAATGAAATCTTTCACGTTTAGATCCAAACCAAGTAATACCCTGTGCAGCTTGATGTGGTGCTAGCGCCTACTTCAGCCTTCGTAACTTCCCTTTAAATGGGCATCAAAAGAATCATTCAAACTCCGCCTGCATGCGTTTTACCCGGTCTGCCAAACTCTCGTTGCTG
>CAYQDW010000117.1:0-3466 GCA_964416385.1 uncultured Cryomorphaceae bacterium
TTTTGAATGCTACTTTTGCCGCAAAGTTTTACCGCATGAATGTATTGGTATTGGGCTCAGGTGGCCGCGAACATGCCCTGAGTTGGAAGATCGCGCAAAGTGAACACTGTGAGAAGCTGTATATCGCCCCTGGCAACCCAGGTACGGCTGCTTTGGGTACCAATGTGAATATTGGTGTAAACGAGTTTGATCTGCTAGCCACGTTTATCTACAACAAGCACATTCATGCAGTGGTAGTTGGTCCGGAAGACCCATTGGTAAATGGTATTACCGACTTTCTACGCGAGCGTTTTGGCGATAAGCTCATTATTGTTGGCCCAAGTAAAGAAGGCGCACAACTAGAAGGCAGTAAAGATTACGCCAAGGCTTTTATGGCAAGGCACAATATTCCTACTGCGCGTTACCAAACGTTTACGGCCGATACGTTGGAAAAAGGCTATGCCTTTTTAGAAACGCTGGATGCACCCTATGTGCTCAAAGCCGATGGCCTTGCTGCCGGAAAAGGGGTGCTCATCCTGAATGATCTTGAAGAAGCCAAAGCAGAATTAAAGAACATGTTGGTTGATGCCAAGTTTGGCGCAGCCAGCGCACAGGTGGTTATTGAAGAATTTCTGGATGGCATCGAATTCTCGGTTTTTGCCCTTACAGATGGCAAGAACTATGTGTTGCTGCCTGAAGCTAAAGATTATAAGCGCATAGGCGAAGGCGATACCGGCTTGAATACCGGAGGTATGGGTGCTATCTCACCTGTTCCCTTTGTTGATGCTGTCATGATGGAAAAAGTGCGTACCCAAATTGTAGAACCTACCGTAAACGGGCTGGCACAAGAAAACATCCCCTACCAGGGTTTTATCTTTTTTGGGCTGATAAATGTGGGTGGCAACCCAAAGGTTATTGAGTACAACGTGCGCATGGGCGACCCCGAGACGGAGGTGGTTATGCCGCGCTTGAAATCTGATTTTTTAGATCTGATAGAAAAGATGGGTGTCCAAAAGTTAGACGAAGTATCCGTAGCGTTTGAAAAAGATGTTGCTACTACGGTAATGGTTGTTTCTGGCGGCTACCCGGGCAGCTACCCAAAAGGCAAAGAGATAGTTGGCTTAGAAAATGTAGAAGACACCCTTGTGTTTCATGCAGGCACGGCCATGCAAGAAGGTGAGCTGGTAACCAATGGCGGACGTGTTCTGGCCTTTACGTCTTTGGCAGACAAAAAAGAAAAAGCACTGCAACAAAGCTACAGTGCTATTAATAAGATATGTTTTGACGGTATTTACTACCGCAAGGATATCGGGTTTGATCTGTAAGTTTAGGCTTCGCCTTTGCGCTGGTGACCAATCATTTGGCCTAGCCAGTAGCCGCCTAAAACTACCATGATGCTAATAAAAAACAGGTTCCCGGCCATGCCTAAGCCTTCAACCAGTTTAAATGTCCATTGAAAAAAATCGCCAAGTCCTTCAAAAAAGCTTCTCCAGGTCATAGTAAATTGCGCAATTAGTTAACGTGCACAAAAGTAAACTTTAACAGCATGCTCACAAGAATTTTTGGGCAGATCAATTCGGCCACCTCTACCTTGGTGATTCTTTACACCATAGTGTTTGCTGCGGGGTACATTTATATTGATCCTGTGCAAAGTTTTTTACTTACCACTGCAGCAGGTAGCTTTATGATACACCCTATAGCGGGCTGGATACTTTTTATTTGTGGGCTTTTGCTTTTGGTTTTAGCGTATCAACGCTTGTTTCAGATGCAGCATAAGCTCGTTAAGCAACACGCTTTGGTATCTTTTATGTTTGTGCCATTACAGTTTTTAGTAGCTCAACATCACCCGTTAGAAGGTGTAATTTTATCTGCCTGTATGTTTGGGCTTTTGTATTTGTGGTTTGATGCATTTACAGGCGATAAGCTCTTAAGCAATGCCCTAAACACGGGTTTTTTACTAGGCATAGGGTCCTTGTTTAATCCTGTGTTTACCCTGCTACTGCCATTTACTGTTTTAGTATATATCATTTATGGGCGGTTAAGTGGCCGCACCTTAATAATCCCAAGCATTGGTTTTATAACCGTGTGGCTCTATGCTTTTGCGTTTGATTATTTATTTGCAGACAGCACTTTTGTTTGGAACAACTTTTTAAATCAATTTAAAGTAGCATCTGCCGGATGGCAAGATCAGTTAAGCTTGTTGATTTTCTTCGGTTTGCTCCTGGTTTTAGGATTGGTGGAATTTATCACCACGCTAAATCGTGCCAATGTTTTTAAACGCCTAACCTTCTTAGCACTGGTATCATTAATTGCAATGGCCGTTTTGGTCTACCCAACAGGCTTATTTCCATTGGTGGTAATTGTGCCTGTGGTGAGTTTGGTTTTTGTTAATTACTTGCAATACATAAAGCGCACTTGGATAAAAGAGCTCGCTATGTGGATAGTGCTGGCTGTATTTATCTTACTTCAGCAAAACTTGATATGAAGAAATTCCTCATCATACGCTTTAGCTCTATTGGCGATATTGTGCTTACAACACCCGTTGTGCGTTGCCTAAAGCAGCAAACAGGGGCGGAGGTTCATTATCTCACTAAAAAGCAATTCGAGAGTATTCTAGCGCCCAACCCGTACATAGATAAACTTCATCTAATTGATGAGAAGGTGAGTGAGGTTATTAATAATCTCAAAGCCGAAGCATTTGATGAGATCATAGATCTGCATCATAACCTGCGCACCCTGCAGGTAAAAAGGGCACTTGGTGTACCTGCATATTCCTTCCCCAAATACAATTTGCAAAAGTTCGTCCTGGTCAATTTCAAGATCAACCTTTTACCAGATGTACATATTGTGGACCGATACATGCAAACGGTGGCGCATTTGGGGGTGAAGAATGATGCTATGGGCCTTGATTTTTTCCTTCGACCAGAAGATGAATTAGACCTAAAAAATGTACTTCCCGGTGGTTTTGAGCAAGGCTATGTTGCTTTTGTTATTGGTGGCCAGCACGAGGGCAAAATGTGCTCGGCAGAAAAGATCACAGCCATCTGCAAGCAAATAACCAAACCTGTGGTGCTGCTTGGGGGCCCGGAAGATGCCGCACGCGGTGAACAAATTTCCCGCGAAGCTGGAGCGCATGTTTTTAATGCCTGTGGTAAATTCAAATTGGGGCAAAGCGCATTTTTGGTAAAAATGGCTGATGTTGTGATAACCCATGATACTGGCCTGATGCACATTGCCGCAGCATTTAAGAAAAAGGTGATCTCGCTTTGGGGCGGCACGGTTCCGGAGTTGGGCATGTACCCCTACCTGCCAGGCGAAGGCTCAAAAGTTCTGGAAGTGAAGCATTTTATGCGGCCTAGCTCAAAACTTGGTACCCGCAAAGGCATTTACCGTTTGTGGAATTTCATGGATATGATCCCGAATGGGGCAATTAGCGCATTAGCGAATGAGAGTAATTAGCGAATTGGGATATCGCTTAACATATTTT
>CAYQDW010000118.1:0-3448 GCA_964416385.1 uncultured Cryomorphaceae bacterium
TCGGCATAGCGGCTCATGTCAATGGTGGCTTCGTCATCTGTGCCGTTAATCATCACCAGCACTTTTTGGCTGCCTTTGTTGTAGCGCACGTAGCTGTACACCCCGTCTTGTGGTGTGAATTGCGTGAGTGCGCCGCGGGTCAAAGCTTCGCTGCCCTTGCGGTAGTTGGCCAGTTTTTGAATGAAATCAAAGGCTTCATTTTCAGCTTCGGTTCTGCCAGAAGCTTCAAATTTGTTCACCGTGTCTTCCGGCCAGCCGCCCCAAAAATCTTCACGAATGGGTCCGTGGCCATCGGTGGCTTTCATTAAAATTTCAGTACCATAATACAATTGTGGAATGCCGCGTGAGGTCAGCAGCAAGGCAATACCGATCTTGAATTTGTCCATGTCTTCGCCACAGTGGCCATACCAACGGGCAATGTCATGGTTGTCTACAAAAGTTACGAGGTTTTCAGGGTGTTCGTACATGTAATCACCGCTAAGCACATAATACATCCGGCTTAAACCGTTAGCCCATTCCGTCTTTTCGTGGATGCCTTTCTCCAACGCAAAATACCATTGAAAATCGGTTACACTTTCAAGGTTTTCATTTTGTACGTTTTGGTTTTTGCCATTTTGCACATAAAAGTTTTGCACCTGTACGCCATGTACCCAAGTCTCGCCAAAAAGAAAGAAGTTCGGAAACTCCTTCATGATGCGTTCGGCTAAAACGCCCATAAACTCTTGATCTGGGTAAGCATAAGTATCAATACGGTAGGCATCAATGCCAAACTCTTCAATCCACCAAATACTATTTTGTATGAGGTAGTTGGCCAAAATTTCATTCTGCTGATTTAGGTCTGGCATGTGGTAATCAAACCAGCCGTTGGTCATCAATTTTTTATCGCGCTGCGAAGCATGTGGATCATGAAGCGCTGTAGCTCGGTAATTGGTTCGCGTAAATTCATCAAACCAATGTACCATGTTACTATCTGGCAAATTTTTGTGTAGATAATGTTTATTTCCCCAGTGGTTATAAATCACATCCATCACCATCTTCATACCACGGTTGTGCATGGCGTCAACCAATTGGCGGTAATCTTCATTGCTGCCAAAGCGGGCGTCAATTTTATAATGGTCTGTTATGGCATAGCCGTGGTAACTCTGTTCGGGTTGGTTATTTTCAACCAATGGATTTATCCAAAGTGCGGTTACCCCCAAGTCTTGCAAGTAATCTAGTTTTTGGTATATCCCCGCTATATCGCCACCATGACGCTTATACCCATTAGTGCGGTCTATATCAGTTTCATTCATCCCCTTAATGACGTCATTCTTGGTTTCGCCATTGGCAAAGCGGTCTGGGGTAATGAGGTACACAAGATCTGCCGGGTTAAGCCCCATCAAGGTTTTATTTGATTGTGTGCGGGCCTTTAGGGCATACGTTATTGTTTTCTTTTTCTTGCCATTCTTAAGTATTAGCGCAACTGACTGCGCCTTTGCAGAAGGCGTAATTTCTAAGGTTACCAATAAATAATTTGGGTTGGGCGCTATTTCAACGCGACTAAGGTTTACACCTTCCGCTTGTAATTCAACCTCTTGAGTTAGGTTTTCACCTTGAATTAAAAGCTGTAACTGCG
Source organism: uncultured Cryomorphaceae bacterium (assembly GCA_964416385.1). GTDB lineage: Bacteria > Bacteroidota > Bacteroidia > Flavobacteriales > Schleiferiaceae > JAUHWL01. The sequence continues at coordinate 1,616 of CAYQDW010000118.1, forward strand.
GATTTGAAAAACCAATCCACCAATGCGGGGGGTCTACGCGGTTTACTTTCGGGATTTGTGCATTTAAGATTGTAGAAAAAGCAATCAGACTTAAACTAGTCAACCATCTGGCGGCCAATAACTTCATGTATTAAATGTATTTTTTACACTTTCTCAGCAAAGATGAGGTTTTTACCCTTGCAAATTGGGATTTTATTTTACTTTTGTCATTAAATGTACAAAATACACTAAGTCTAATTTGAACGAGATTATGAGAAAAATTTACGTAAGCATGCTAGCCATATTCTTATTTGGTTCAGCATTTGCACAGAATTACAACCTGACTTTTCGGGTTGATTTAGGTTCTGCAACCCCTAGTGCCAACGGTGTTCACGTTGCTGGTAGCTTTCAAAACCCACAGTGGAGCCCTAGCGGCACAAGCATGTCGCAAGTAGGTACCTCTAGCATTTATTCGGTAACCGTACAGGTGCCTGCTGGTAACTACGAATTCAAATTTTTGAATGGTAATGCATGGGGTGATGATGAAGGTATACCTAACGAATGTAATGTAGGTAATGGTAACGGTAACCGTTGGGTTAGCGTATGGAGCGATACTACGCTTCCTGCTGTATTGTTTGGCGATTGTGCCCCTGCTGGCATGAATTCAATCATGTTTATGGTTGATATGAGCCAAGAAGCTTCAGTAAGCGATACCGTTAGTGTTGCTGGTGCTTTCCAGGGCTGGTCTCCTGGTTCAACCATTATGACAGACTGGTTTGGCGACAGTGTTTACCGCGCCTTAGCATATGTTATGGATGGTGATAGCACTGAATTCAAATATTTGAATGGTGCTGCTTGGGGTACTGACGAGTCTGTACCTGGCGCTTGTGCTTCTAACAACAACCGTAAAGTAGTTGCTGCAAATAACGTTATTGCAGGACCGGTTTGTTTTGCACAGTGCGGCCCTTGTTTTGTGCCAGACACGTTCAATGTTACTATTCAGGTAGATTTACAAAACATTTGTGATACTATTGATTATGTAGATATCGCTGGTCCGTTTAACGGATGGGCAGGTGGTGATACACTTACCTTAAACACAACTACAGGTCTTTATGAAATCACCTTGCGTTTCCCTGGCCCATCATTTAAGTACAAGGCACGTTATTTTACGGCAAATGGCGGTCCTAACTGGGAAGGTGGCGCAGACAAAGAGCCAATGATTAGCAGTGATACAACACTTCCTGCACGTTGCTTTGGCTCTGACGTTTATGGCCCTTGTAGCCCTAAACCAGCCCCTGCAGATATCACTTTCCGTGTAGACTTTACTCAAGCAGCTGTTAGCCCTGCTACAGAAATTTACCTTATTGGTGATTTCACACAGTGGCAATCTAATGCCGTATTGATGACTCCAATGAGCAGCAATCCTGGTGTTTATGAAGCTGTAATTCCTAACTACTGCCCAGCAGAGATGTTCTACAAGTTTGTTAATGGTGATGTTAATACCCCAGGAAATGAAGAAGGCGCTGGTTTAGCATCATGTGGTGTGCCTAGTGGTACAGGTAGTTTTAACCGTTACTTCCTACGCCCAGATGCAAACCCACATACACTTCAGTTCATCTTTGATTCATGTCAGGCGATTTTCATTGGTGTTGATGAAAACCAATTGGCTGAAGAAGTTAAGGTTAGTCCTAACCCATTCACTACTTCTGCAACCATTGAATTAGGAGAAGGCAACTACAACGTAATGATCATGGATGTTACCGGCCGTATAGTTCGCGCTATGAACGGTGTTAACGGCAACGTGATTATTGAACGTGGCAACATGAAGGCAGGCATCTACATGATGACTGTTAC
>CAYQDW010000119.1:0-3359 GCA_964416385.1 uncultured Cryomorphaceae bacterium
GCCAAAGCCGCCAGCGTATGGAAGTGCCCAAACACCTTGCTGCGCAATGGCGTACCGTGCGTTTTGTTGTACTGGTAGGTGAATTCGGCCTTCATGGCGGCCATGTCTACATTGCTCGGGCACTCGCGCTTGCAGCCTTTGCAGCTCAGGCAGAGGTCGAGTACGTCTTTCAGCTCTTCGCTGTCAAACGGATTGGCATTGTCTTTTTCCGTCATAATGCTGCGAAGGGCGTTGGCGCGGGCGCGGGTAGTGTCTTTTTCGTTGCGCGTGGCCTGGTAGCTGGGGCACATGGTGGCGCCCATTTCGGGCAGCTTGCGGCAATCGCCACTGCCGTTGCATTTTTCGGCTGCGCGGAGGATGCCTTCCGTTTCGCTCCAATCCATAAAGGTGGTAAAGCCCGGATCTTTTTGCCCCTCTGCATAACGCAGGTCTTCATCCATGGGCGGGGCATCCACAATTTTACCGGGATTAAAAATGTTTTCGGGGTCCCACAACTGCTTGATCTCGCGCAACAGCTGATAGTTTTTTTCGCCCAGCATCAGCGGAATAAACTCTGCACGAACGCGACCATCGCCATGCTCGCCACTCAGGCTGCCGTTGTATTTTTTTACGAGGTGGGCGCTGGCTTCGGCAATTGCGCGAAGCTGTTTGCGGCCCTCGATGGTCTTTAAATCGAGTACGGGGCGCAGGTGCAACTCGCCCGCACCGGCATGGGCGTAATACACCGCCTGCTGACCAAAACTTTGCATCAGCGCATCAAACTCGCGGATGTAGGCAGGCAAATCGGGTAGGGCCACGGCCGTATCTTCTACAAAGGCCACTGGTTTTGCATCGCCCGGAATATTGCTCAACAGGCCCAATCCGGCTGCGCGGAGGTTCCATACGCGGGCGGTATCAGGCGGATAAACCACTGGGTAGGCAAAACCAAAATTGGCGGCTTTCATATTGCCGATGAGCGTTTCAATTTGTCCGTTCAAATCGGCTTCATCTTCACTGCGCAATTCCACGCAGAGTATCGCTGCAGGGTCATCCACCACAAAAAATCGGTTCTCGTTTTGTTCAAGGTTTTTCTTCGTGGCATCCAGTACAATCTTGTCCATCAGTTCGCACTGGTAAGGCGCACTTTGCATGGCAAGCACGGTAGCTTCCATACATTCATGCAAGCTGTTAAAGTGGATGCACACCACCGCTTCATGTTTGGGCGGCAGCGGGTCTACATGCAATTTAATGGCTGTGGTAAAGGCTAGCGTGCCTTCTGAGCCGGCCAAAAGCTTGGCTAAATTTAGATTTTCGCCTTCGGCAGAAAATGGATGTTGGTTCAGTAAAACATCTACCGCATAACCCGTATTTCTGCGGCCAATGCTGGCTTGGGGGTAGTGCGCCCTGATTTCATTCTGCACATCTTTGGGCTGCAGCTTCTTGATCAGCGTACGCGTAATATGCCCTTGTAGGGTGTTTTCTGCGGCTACGCGCGAGGTTGTTTCGGCATCCCAAGATTGCCAAGTTGCTTCGCTACCATCACTTAAAATGGTTTCTACCGCAAGCACATGATCGCGGGTGGTGCCGTATTTTATACTGGTGCTACCACAGCTGTTGTTGCCCAACATGCCACCCAACATACAGCGGTTGCTGGTGCTGGTGTTAGGGCCAAAATAGAGGCCGTGTTTGGCCAGTTCAAGATTCAGGATATCGCGAATCACGCCAGGTTCAACCTTTACCCAGCCCTCTGCCTTGTTGATTTCTAAAATGTTGGTAAAGTGCTTAGAAACATCCACCACAAGGCCCTCACCCACACATTGCCCGGCCAGGCTTGTGCCCGCAGTACGCGGAATAAGTGGAATTTGATGTTGCTGCGCAAAGTTGATCAGCGCTTTTATATCGGCCTTATTTGCCGGAAACGCCACACCCAATGGCTCTTTTTGATAAATGCTGGCATCCGTGCTGTAAAGCCTGCGGTGTAGGCGATCAATCACCAATTCGCCAGAAAGCTGGCGCTGTAATTTTTGAATGTTTTCGGGCGATATCTGCACGTAATCAAAAGTACACTTTGCGTTTGTTTGGCTAATGCGTTACCGACAAAAAAGATTTTAGCACCGCAGTTTGCACGTTAATCAGCATAAACCGTGTGAATAATGTAAAATGAAAAAAGGGTTAGTTTTTACCTGTTTACCAAAGGGTTACTTTAAGGAAATCTCAAACTGCACCAAATCAACAAACGCGTTTATGCGGCTGCGCATTTCATCGGGGTTTAAATTTTGGATGCGCTCTGTGCCAAATTTTTCCACGCAAAAACTAGCCATAGCACTGCCATAAATAACGGCACGTTTCATGTTTTCAAAGCTAATGTCGTTGGTGCTTGCCAAATAGCCAATAAAGCCACCAGCAAAAGTGTCGCCTGCGCCAGTTGGATCAAAAACATCTTCTAGCGGCAAGGCTGGAGCAAAAAACACTTCGTTTTCATTAAAGAGTAAGGCACCGTGTTCGCCTTTTTTAATTATCAAGAATTTTGGCCCCATAGCTAATATTTTCTTGGCTGCTTTTACCAAGCTGTACTCGTTGGCCAATTGGCGTGCTTCTTCGTCATTGATGGTAAGAACATCAACATTTTTTAATGCCACAAGCAAGTCGTCCCAGAAATTATCCATCCAAAAATTCATGGTATCTAAAACAATAAGCTTTGGGCGGGTGGGCAATTGGTTTAATACCTGCTGCTGAATACTTGGCATCAGGTTACCGAGCATTAAGAATTGTGCGTCTTTGTAAGCTTCTGGCACAACCGGATCAAAAGTGCCTAACACATTTAGCTGTGTGTCTAATGTATCACGGCTATTCATGTCGCGGTGGTACTTGCCGCTCCAAAAGAAGGTTTTTTCGCCTTGTTTTATTTGCAGGCCATCGGTATTTACGCCTTTACCTTTTAAGAGGTTGATGTGATCATCAGGAAAATCTTCACCTACAACACTCACCAAATTGCTGTTTTTAAGAAAGTATGAGGCAGAAAGGCCAATATAGGTAGCGGCACCGCCAAGTATTTTATCAGTTTTGCCGAAAGGCGTTTCTATGGCATCAAAAGCAACAGTACCAACAACAAGAAGGCTCATAAGAGAAGTGTTTTAAAATTTGCGCAAATATATTGTTTCATTAACGCGAATGATTTAATATTGCACCCGCTTTTTCAGGGAGACAAAACTTCTTAAAAAGTGTAAATCTCTCGCGGTTATTTCAATAAATTACAGCATTTGCTGGGTTAAAGGGTAACACAAGAGAGAAGAAAAAAGACATAATCCTCCTTAGCTCAGTTGGTTAGAGCATCTGACTGTTAATCAGAGGGTCGCTGGTTCAAGCCCAGCAGGAGGAGC
>CAYQDW010000120.1:0-3233 GCA_964416385.1 uncultured Cryomorphaceae bacterium
GACAAACCAAGTCTTCGGAAGGAATACTGATAGGAACCCCTAAAACTGTAAATGTTTTCTTGGCATCAGTGGTATAGTTGTAGCTAAATACGTTGCCATTGGCACCAGCCTGTACAATCATGGCATGGCGTAAGGTTTTAAAAATGGTATTCTCTACCCGTGATTCAGACGTAGCAAAATGCAACATCACGCCATAGGCGCGCCCGCCATCTTCAAATTCAAAAGAATCATGAAAATAGCAACCTGTTACCAATAGGTTGGTGCTATATAAGGCTTCAACATGGGCGTAGTTGCAGTTAACACTTTCAACGCCTTTTACCCAACAATTAGCGGCACGCGAAAAACGTATTTTACTTGCTTTATTACGCTCTGCTGAAAGGGTAACTTGATCTGTACGTACAAGTGTAAAACATTCAAAACCTACATTTTTTTTGAGGGATATCTTCCGCAGCCGGGGATTTTCTGTGGTTATGAAATTCATACGCAATGGAGATTCAAGCGTAATAGTGGTAGCCGTTACAGCGCTAATGCGAGAAATCTGCCCAGTTCTTCTTTCTGCCCAAGAGTCGAAAACTAGCGCTGCATCATCTTTAATAAGGCGTATGTAATCGCCAACGGCAAATGCTGCGGTGCTATTAAGCTGAAGTGTAAAATCATCTTTAAGTGCATTGGCAGTTAGCGCATATTCTGTAGAAGGCTCAGCGCCAGAAACAGAAAAGCAATCGCTCAGCACCCCACCCAGGGTAAAAGTGAAGGTTGTAATGCCGGCCCCTTTACCGCGAATAACAACATTTTCAGGAACCTCAATTTGACTTTGAAAAAGGTAATTTCCTTGGTCGAATTGAATGATAGTTGGCTGCGAGAGCCCTGACAATAAAGAAATAAGTGTTGGTGCATTATCTGTTGCACCCGTTGGGTCTCCAGAAAAATTGATCAAGTTAGTAGGGTATGCTGTATCGCGAAGCCCAGCTAATGTCCAATCTGTACTGCGTGTGCTTGGCAGGGATTGACCATAAGTAACAATGTATGAAAGAAAAAAAATAATCACAAGCTTATCAGCCTGTTGTAGTTTAAACATATAAAAATAACATCAGGATTAATCAGGTATTTGCAAAAGCAACCATGAGGGGCAAAGATATCTTGTATCCTTTTTATTTTGGATTAAAGGACCATTTTAATTGATTTCCATATGCCCGCTTCACGAATTTGAATGATATAAACACCAGATTTTAAGGGTGTATCAAATCTGACTAAATGATTTCCATTTGCAGGAAAATTAACTTCAGGCATAAGCTCTCTCCCAGTAATATCTGTTAAACGCAAACCTGCATTAAAAGAAAAAGATCGCAAATAATTTATACTTATGTCGTATGAAGAAATGTTAATATCGGCAATGATAGCCTCTATATCTGAATCATTCTTTACTTGGTGCAAATAAAATCTATTGGTATTCCATCCTTTTTTAATTGAAGTTACAATTGAATTTTTTAAGTCATACAACAGCCCTGATCTGGCATCTTCGAGCCAAAAATTATTGTTTGACGTATTTCTTATTATATCAAACGTGATCTCGCCTTCATAATTGGAATAAACTGCAATTGGTATTATAATGTCTTTTAAGTTTAGCGGAAATGCAGCTTGACTCAAAAAACGTTGAACCCGATTTTCTTCTTTATTAAAGGTGAAAATTAGATCGAGGTTATTTGTATCTGTACGAGCTGAGATATCTGTTTTAGAATCATATTCTTTAGAAGCTTCTTCACTAAAAAACAAGTGCCCTGTATGCTGTCTAGAATTTTGTTTAATTGAAAAAGTAACCCCCTCGTAGGTTGTTTTATAAAATGGAGGCGTGTCTGTTGTTTTAACAGCATTGGAAAAATCAAAAAATCCAGAATTCAGATCTGCGCCTGCGTCAAGTTTAACGAAAAAGCTTTGTCCCGGTGCTATAGAAGTCGAATTCCCATTATTTATGGAAGAAAGTGTACGTATTTCATAGGTTGAACTAGAAGGGTTATAAACATGGGCACCGACTTGATAATTGGTTGGTGTACTTGAAAAAATATCGTCTATGTTAATAGCACATGGATAAGGATTCATTATAAAATTCCAACCATCGGCATCAGGCCCAACTACATCGCTTGCCGTACCAAAGCCAAGAATGGTGTTATTCACATTGCCATTTTTTAAAACACCTTTAAAAGTTAGCCGCACGGGTAAATTGCCATTTTGATTTATTCCTTTAGCAGGCCTAACAAATAGATTATTAATGAATATGCTAATGGCGCTTGTGCCAAGATTGAAAGTGTTGTTAGTAATTGCTTGAAAAACGGCTGTATTTGGATCCCAATAAAAAGCACTTGGTTTCGGTTGATCCGCATACCAAATCGTAATGTCGCTTTCAATTTGAGCTAGCGTTGCTGTTGCTAAAGGGGCTGTAATATGATGCCAACCTGGCTCGGTAATAACCATTTCCCAACGCGCATTTAATGATACATCGCCATTAAATTGACTGTACTTTTGGTCATTTGCTAATAAGAAAATGCTATCAACTAGTGTTAATGCTGTGCCGTTTTGTAATGCTAACCTACCACCAGGATTAACTATGATTTGATTAACTGAAGTAGGTGCAGATATGGTACAGAGCGCACCATCATCTATTCGTAAATCAAAAAAGGTTGAGTTTAGAGCTGGTTCGAAATTATTCGTCCAACTCGTTCCATCCCAAGTGTATCGGCCACAGATTTCGTTAATAAATACGTTAGCATCAAACCGCAAGTTTGCTGGATTTTTAGCAGCAATTCCAAAAAAGCCATAGCCAATGCTACCATATTGGGTGATGTTTAAAAATGCTGGTTTAGTGCTGTAGGCCAAACTATTTTCAAGTGTTCCACTTGTGCCTTGCCATTGATTTAAAAATTCAAAATGGTTAGCACCACCTAAAGAAGCTGTTCCTTCATTACCCAAAAAGTTCTGATCGTTGTTTTGATTTCCCGCACTCGTAGCAGTTACAGAAAAAGCATTGTTTGTACTTCTATTTCTAAAAAAAGTATTGTAAGGGCCGTTGCTACCGTGAGATGCATCCACCTTTGGCCATTCAGCCACGTTTCCCTCAAATAAATTTAAATAGGGGTAGTTGCCATGACAAACCAAGTCCTCTGAATCAAATGTGAAGCCGAAGAATGTCTTCTTGGCATCAGTGGTGTAGTTGTAGCTAAATACGTTGCCATTGGCAC
>CAYQDW010000121.1:0-3167 GCA_964416385.1 uncultured Cryomorphaceae bacterium
ATGGCCGGTACACTTGAAAAAACACGCATATACACCAACGGCCTGTACGAAGAAGACCGCGATGCCAATGGTGAAATAATAGAAACGCGCAGTTACATTATGGCCGGTGGCAGGCCCGTTGCAGCATTTGTGCAGCAGGGAGAAGATGCCGGTGAACTGCAATACCTCTACACCGACTATCTGGGCAGTTTGCTGCTAACAACCGATGAAAACGGCAACCCCTTGCACGAGCAAAACTTTGATGCCTGGGGCAACCACCGCGACCCCAACACCTGGCAGGCACAACCCGGCACACCCCAGCCAAGTTTGGGAGACCGCGGCTACACCTTCCACGAACACCTCCCCCAGTTTGCCTTGGTAAACATGAATGGCCGGGTGTATGACCCTGTACTTGGCCGCTTCCTGAGCCCCGACCCCTACGTGCAGGCCCCAACCAATACCCAAAACTACAACAAGTATAGTTATGTGTTGAACAATCCGCTGAAATACACAGACCCGAGTGGAGAGTTTATTTTTACACTGGCAGCAGCGTTAATACCAGGTGGTCAAGTTTTTCTACCAATTGCTATTTCTATGGATGTTGGTTGGATAACAGGAGGAATGATGGCGCAAAACAATAAAGAAGCATTTATTGATGGTGCTTGGCGGGGTCTTATATTAGGGACCTTAGGCGGAATATCTAGTATGGCAACAGTTTCAGGTGGATTAATTGGGAAAGTGGCATTTGAAGCTGTAAAAGGAGGGGCAATCGGGGCAATCGGTGCAGGACTATATGGAAGCGATGTCCAACAAGGATTTAAGAATGGAATGCTGATTGGTGCCTCCTTTGCGCTTGCTTTTGGGTTAGTAGAAATGGCGCGCAACGCAATTAATAATCATGGTTTTAGAACAAATGAAGGTGTGCTTAAGAACTATTTTAAAAAAGGTGAGTATGATAAATGGTTAAGTTACTATTCCAATAAATATCTTGACCCGAATTTCAGCGCTGATATTAGATTTCATCCAGAAACTGAATCTCCCTTCCCAGATAACAGGTTTGGTAATACCCAAATGTCAGGAACAAAAATGCATTCTGACATATATAAAGACGCTTTTAAGAATGAATCAATATTTAGAGAAGTCGTAAGCCACGAGTGGGCGCACCAATATTATTCAGTAGTTAAAGTGACACAAAATGCGGTAAGTTGGAATTATTCAACTCGAAGGTTTGAATTTGGCAATGAAGTTAGACTGTATAGATCTGCTCCTTTGCCTGAATTTAATGGTGATACCCCAGAGGCACATTTATGGCAAGCACTTAATTATCCTAGATTGCAGATACCGGGAAGTATAAGGAAAAGCAATCCATATTATTCCGGTGTTCACTTCACCAAACGCTTTAATTTTGGATGGCAGTTCAATATTTCACCCTTATAGATGCTATGAAGAGGCTGTTATTTGTAAGTAAAATTATTATTTTGCTTTTGAGCTCTTGCTCAACGAATCGATGGGAACTTGTTTTTGACTATAATTACAAGTTGGACAAATATGATTTCGCGGATTATTCGGTTGATATTGATTCAATTCTCGATGCTCGCGTTACCTCTGTTTGCATAACACCCAACAGCAACATTGCCTTTGAGGTCACGTTTACTTTAAGCTACAAAGAAGAATTATACATCCTAGAAAACCCGTTTGTTATAAGTTCTAACAATGATTTCGATAAAAGAAATTTAGGAAGGAGTGTTTTACGATCCACTCCATTAACTTCATTTCAATTGATTCAACCGAACAAAGTGTATACTCAAATCTATAAGTTTCCCCTGCTCGAATCATTAAATGATACGGTGGATTTAATCTTTAGAACGTATAGCGGTGTCTTTAACATAAAAAGAAAGAATGTGCTAAAGAATGACGTGCCGGTAGTTATTCACTCATTTGCTCTTTCAGACTATAATCAATGAAAGCTAATATGAATTATCAACTACTGCTTTTATTAGCAATTAGCTCACTAGTTACTGCCCAAACCAAACCCACCAACCACTGGCAATTGGGCGGTAGTGTGGGGTATGCGTTTTCTATACAAGACGAGGACAATGCTGCTTATCGTGACTTAGAACTGCAAGGTGATTCTGTTATTGGCCTAATACCTGGTGATTACCGATATGGCACAAGCAGCGGTATTCAAATTGACCTGGAGGCTGTCTACCAGAAAAAAAGTGGTTGGTATTATATTTTAGGCCTCCAGAGCTTTCTAAGTATTCCAAATACCTATTTCCGTTCTTATGATGGCCGTTATAATCCAGACCCTTACTGGAATACCCGAATAAGAAAATCTGGTGGCTATGCCATGTTCAAATTTGGGCTGGGCTATCGGGTTACGTACAAGCGTAACGCCAATTTATTTATGGGGGCCAATTTGTTGTATGGGGGAGGTTGGTACAATCTAAAGGCGTCAAATGGTTATGAAGAAAACTGGGAATGGCGTATTCGTTCAACTTATTTTGACAGTTTTTTATTAGGGCTCGGCATCAATGCAGAAGTCGGAACATTATTAAAGTTGAACAAAAATATAGATGGGATAATCAAGGCAGGTATTAATGCAGCAATGTTTAGTGTCTGGCACTTCAGCAAGGAAACTGGTTATAATTGCGACAGGTGTACTACAGGAGATGTGGCGCATGAATTCTTCAACATCAACTTCAGCCTCGGCATTCGCTATAAACTATAAAAACAATAAGCAATATGAAAACAGTAATCACAACAGTCCTGTTGGCAGTTTTGGCCACCGGCCTCTACGCCCAAGACCTTGTATACACCCATGATGCCAATGGCAACCGCATAGTGCGCGAGACACTTGTGCTAAAAACCGCTAACCCAAACGGGAATAATGTGGCCAACGGGCAGCAAGCTATAAACCAGGATAACAGCGTAGAAACCTACCTTTTGGGCAGCCACATTGTGTTATACCCCAACCCAACAAAGGGTTTGGTAACGGTACAAACAGACTCAGCATTTCCCACCGGCACCACCTTATACGTGTATGATAGCCAGGGCCGCCTGCTGCGCCAGCAAGATGCCACGGGCCTGCAAACAGAGGCAGACCTGAGCAACCAACCGGCCGGGGTGTACATTGTGCGCCTTACCCTAAACGGCCGCAGCAAAGAATGGCGGGTGGTTAAAGAGTA
>CAYQDW010000122.1:0-3009 GCA_964416385.1 uncultured Cryomorphaceae bacterium
AGGGGGTTTTAATTCCTCCCCTTTCGGGGGAGGCCAGGTGGGGGCTTTTCATCATTTTAATCTTTTAATTGTACAAACCGCAAGCGGTAAATTTTATCGTCTTTATACACAATGTCCTGTATCTCCAGATTCTTCAAACTGTTAAGGGGCAGTATTAACCGGTCTATAAATTCATCGCGATTCAATAATTCAATGCCTTCATACTGCGGGTGGCTCTGAAAGATCTTGGCCTCGGGGTGTATGGCTTCCAGCAATTGGTTGTAGCGCTTTTGCCAGTCTTCTGTGGTTGAGCGTGAAAAGTAATTCAGCATCAACGCGTAATCGTCCGGGAATAAAAGCACCCGCAAGGTGTCATCTGGGTTTAGGAGATATACCTTTTTGGGTTTGTAATAGGCGCCATCAACCAAAAGCGTATCACCCTTAACCGCCACTGTATTGCTGCCTTTTGGCCGCAGCGGTTTGTTTTTATACCAGGTATCCAGCTTGTCCATAGGTATGGGTTCTTGCGTGTAGGCATCAAAAAATAACAACACCTTTGTTTCCTGCTTGGGCCACAACCAAAAAGCGAGGGCAATTACTGCAATCGTAATCGCAATTGGCAGCCACACCTGTTTTGACTTGCGCCTTTCGATTTTGCCTTGGGTAGTGCCGTTGTGGGTAAAAGCATCCCAATTTTTATGTCCGCAGTACTGGCTTAGCAGGTTTAGCACATCTATCCGGGGCAGTTTTTCGCTGTTGTTTTTAAAGTGGAGGTAGATCCACTTTTCACTCACGCTGCTTTTGCAAACACTTTCCAGATCGGCCTGAAAATCACGGATGTCTGTGAGGCTCCAATCCTTCAACGGTTTTTGAATACCTAAACGCTGCGCTACCTGCTGCTGCACGGCCGCCTTCAGTTTACCAAAATGTTCAAGATCTGTTACAGACATTACCGGGATCAAATGTAGCTATGCGTAGCGTTTTGAGGCTTGTAAAATAGTTGTAAAACCAGTTACAAGCACAATGCAAGCAAGATACAGACCAAAATGTGTGCAAAAGTGGTGCTTTGTCCATGAATTTTAAAAATACTCACATCATGAAAATCAAACATCTCTTTACAACATTAGGTCTTGCGTTGTACACAATAGCAGCCGTGGCGCAGGCAACAGGCAACTATGACTATCGCGCTGCCAGCAATTATATCTATCACCCGCAAGTGGTAATACCGGGTGCATCCTCATTGGCAGCATTGCAGCCGGCAGGCGAGCAGTTGTTTAGTATTAAAGGACTTTTTAACTGCACCGCAGATAGCTACCTGGCCATTTTTGCCGTTACCCAGGTGGGGAAAACACAAACAGAGGCAGACGAATTATTGCGGAACAAGGTAGACGCCATAAAAAAGCAACTGGAAGATAGCGGGGCCGATGTAGAACTTTTTGTGGATATGATCTCCTTTCTGCCCATTTATGAATATGAGGAAACCAAGAAGCTTTTCTCAAAGACCACCTATAATGAAATACCCAAAGGTTTTGAGCTGAAGAAGAATCTGCACTTTCGCTACAAAGATGCCCAGCTGCTAGATGAAATGGTAACGCTTTGTGCGGAGCAGGAGATCTATGATCTGGTACGTGTAGATTATTTTATTGACGACATTGAGGCCAAGCGCGCCCAGATGATCGCCAAAGGTGAGGCCATTCTCACTGCAAAAATGAACCGCTATAAGAAGTTGTTGGGCGAAGATTTTAGCGACAAGGTACGCCTGCTGGCCGATGGTTTTGCCATGCACTACCCCGTTGAGCAGTATAAGAGCTATCAGGCCTATTGCAGCAACACTATTTATTTTAAAGCGGGAAGTACAGTTAACAATCAGCCAAAAACAACCTCTCAGTTTTATATGCCTAAAATGGCCAAGGGCTATGATTTTGTTATAAATGCTTCCATTCTTGAGCCCGTGGTGCAAATTGAGTATGAAATACAACTCAGGCTCTACCCCAAACCTAAAGAACCGAAAGAGCAACCCGTAAAAGAAGTGGTGAAAACTGAAGTGCAAAAGCAGATCTTCTTTATTACGCCAGATGGCCAGTTGCGACAGATAAACATTTGAGTTTTGCGCGCATCACCGTGAATGCCCCTGACAGACATTACCAAGATATGTTGAGCGAAAACGGTGGTGTGTTTGGCGGAAAGGAGTAATTTCGACAATACCTAAATCGGTTGTTATGAAGTTGCTTTTTTCCGCTTTTTTATTGGTCTTAACACTAAGTCTTTCCGCCCAGGAGTTAAAGAAAGACCCGGCAGACGGTTGCCCAATTTGGGAAATGAATGATGGTGATACCACCTGGATCATGAAGCAGTATTTTATGGTGATCTACATGGCCGGAGAGAATCGCGATCACGATTCTGCCACTGCGGCACAGATACAAGCCGGTCATCTGGCACATATTGGCAAAATGGGTGATGATGGTTACCTGAGTATTGCCGGACCTTTTGGCGATTATACGGATATGCGCGGCATCTTGATTTTTAACGTGCCGGATCTGGAGCAGGTACATGAGCTCATGGCCGGAGACCCGGCTGTGCAAGCCGGCCGTTTAACCTACCAGGTGCATCCGTGGTGGGGCGCAAAGGGCAGCAAGCTTAATTAAGCAGAAGGAATAAAGAGGTGTTTTAAAATCAGAAAATGGTTAATTTGCATTAGTATATAACGGACAAATTTTTCAAAATAATCAAAGTAAAGAAGCAATAGAATCAAACAAAGCATTTAGCGAAAGCGTAGAAAAAACTTAAAAATCATGACAGTAAAGGAGTTCGAGCAATTAATGGAGAACGTGGATATGCCAGTTTACATGAGCCGAGAAGAAGCTATGGCGAATATGGAGGGCGAGAAACTGGAAGCGTTCAAGGAACTTACGGGTGGTACACAAGTAAGTTTTATAACCAATTATCCCAAAAAGTAAAAGAGCAATTTGAGTCTGAGAAAGACAAAACTAATTGGGCTAGAAAATCTTTAAAAGCAACAATAGCTAAGGG
>CAYQDW010000123.1:0-2952 GCA_964416385.1 uncultured Cryomorphaceae bacterium
TTGTACAAATGCAAGCCCGTAATCATAAAAACACGGTTTTAACAATAATTGGGAACAAACCCCGCGTAAGGGTGTTAGTCCTCAAAACCAAAACGCAATGAGGCGCTCTATCCTACTCTGTTTTATTTTTTGTACAACAGTTTTATCGGCACAAAACTGGGTGCAGGTTGCTAATCTGCCATCTGGCAGACACCACCCGGTAACCTTTAGCCTGGCAGGAAAAGGCTATGCTGTTACGGGTACCTTGGCAAATGTTTCAGCTACAGATGATTTTTTAGAATATGACCCCGCAACAGATAGCTGGAAAGCGCTTGCTGACTTCCCCGGCCCGATTAGAAGCTTCTCTATTGGGGCCACCTATAACGGCTTGGCATACATTGGCTTTGGTGCAAACACTACACAATACCTCAATGACTTGTGGCAATGGAATCCCGCTAATGGTCAATGGACGCAACTGAGCAGCTGCCCTTGTTCTGGGCGCAGACACCCTGCGTTTATCATTTCTAAAGGCATTATTTATGTTGGTCTGGGTGATGATATCTCTGGAAACCTAAAAGATTGGTGGAAATACACCATAGACACTGATACTTGGGCGCAAATTTCAGATTTACCAGGACCACCTCGCCACCACCCGTTTATGTTTGAAGCGGGAGGAGAAGTATTCGCAGGTATGGGACATGGCGGCCCCGTAATTTATAACGATTGGTATGCACTTGATACCACAACCAATAGTTGGACACCAGTAACAAATTTTCCAGGCGAGGCACGCGTAGCAGGAACGCAGTTCGGAAAAGATGGCTACGGCTATGTGCTAAGCGGAGATGGTGACAACCACAGTTGGATGCCAACAGGTGAGCTTTGGCGCTATGCCCCAACAACAGATAGCTGGCTTCAACTTACCCCGCACCCGGGTAATAGTCGCTGGGCACCAGGTAGCTTTGTTATTGGTGATGATGTTTATTTTTTAGGCGGCTATGATCGGTTTACCCAAGATTACCCCAGTGATGTTTGGAAGTTTGATCTGGCAGCCAATGCCGTAGCCATCAACGAACAAACCCTTTCTAACATCAATATTTACCCTAATCCGGCGAGCAATTTTATTTCTTGGAACAGTGAAGTGCCTATTTCCAAAGTTGTAATCAGCAATGCTGTTGGACAATTAGTTTTAACACAGCGCGTATTAGGTACCACTGCAGATGTAAGCGACTTAAGCAATGGCCTTTATTGGGTTCAGCTTTACCACAATGGCGCATTGGTTAATACAGAAAAACTCACCATAAATCGTTGATTTTATGAGCGCATAAAGCTGTTTACGGTTTCGAAACAACGTTCAGCCATCTTTGGTAATAAGCGTTCTTAGCGCGTCTATATTCCTTAAACATCTTGAGTAAGAGAATAGGCACGATGAGCACATAAAACCACGCGTTTATGTGATAGCCCAGCACAAGTGGAATACCGAAGTAGAAATAAAAATAAATCTTGGTTGCCGCCACAGATGTTCTATGCAACCCAGTTAATTCGCCCAAATGTGTCTTTGTACCAAGTCCACTTAGTACGAAGTCAACACCCAAGGTACGGCTAAGCACAAGTTGCCAATTTGCCGCCCAAAAGTGCTTTTCACTAAATATTGTATGCAAATCAGCATCCGCCAAAAGGTGTTGCGTTCTGTTTATATAATGAGCTATAAACGGTCTTGAGCGTAATTGATCAGATGTTGATGAAAGGTTTAAGTCGTAAATCTTTTTTGCATCCTCAGAAAGAAATATTCTAAAAGCCGCGAGTGCATCAGCGGTTTCTTCACCTTTTGCTATTTGAGATTTAATAAGATGCTCCATGAACAGCAGCAAACGCCTTTGTGACCAATGGCGCTTTAAACCAAAAACCTCATAATAGTTTTTCATTTAATCAGGCAACGTTACGCATTGAGATGTACCAATTGCGCGCGCAAGATATCTTAAATCAAAAAGGAGAAGCTGCCGATATTACCCAAAACCCACTTTAGAGGGATTTGGTGCAGATTTAAAACAACTCCTTTGCTATTGCATAAATGTTATCGCTCTTGCCCATGCTGTAAAAGTGTAGTACGGGTACATCAGCTTTAAGTAGCTCTTTACACTGTTGTATGGCCCATGATATGCCCACCTCGCGAGCTTGTGTATTATCCTTGCATTTAATGATTTCCATTGCCAAGTCATCCGGAATATCAACATGAAAGCGATGAGGTAATAAGCTCAATTGTTTCTTTGTAGCAATGGGTTTTATCCCCGGTATAATGGGGATATTGATACCTGCCTTTCTGCATTTATCTACAAACTCAAAGTACTTGTTGTTATCAAAAAACAACTGGGTAACAATATACTCTGCCCCGGCATCAACCTTAGCTTTTAAGTTTTTGATGTCGATATTTAAGCTCGGTGCTTCAAAGTGTTTTTCGGGGTAACCAGCAACACCAATACAAAAATTTGTTGGGCTTTGGTTTTGTAGATCCTCTTCTAAATACTGGCCATTATTCATGGCTACTATTTGTTTCACCAGATCTTTTGCAAAGCTGTGACCTTCTGTTTCAGGCACAAAATAGGTTTGATCGCGCATGCTATCGCCACGCAAGGCAAGCACATTATTAATGCCCAAGAAATTCAAATCTATGAGTGCATTCTCAGTGTCTTCTTTGGTAAATCCGCCACATAAAATGTGAGGCACAGGCTCTATTTTGTATTTGTTCATCAAGGCGGCACAAATACCTACGGTGCCTGGACGTTTGCGCACCGTTTTTTGTTCCATAAGGCCACTGGGTAAGCGTTTATAAACGACTTCCTCGCGGTGGTAAGTAACGTTTATAAACGGCGGTTTAAATTCCATTAACGGATCTATATTGCTGTAGATGTCATTAATGTTTTGTCCTTTAAGTGGCGGTAAAATTTCGAAGCTAAAAATTGTTTTATCAGCTTGGTT
>CAYQDW010000124.1:0-2684 GCA_964416385.1 uncultured Cryomorphaceae bacterium
CGATAGAGTTGCCCCTATACCAGCTTTCCAGGCGGGCCCTTTCAACCACTCAGGCACCTCTCCTTAAATATGCTGCAAGTTTACGTATCTCTTACGGTTCTGTGATGCGCTGAACAATTTTTACTTTTACCCGATACATAATGGTCATGAAGCGTTTTATCAGTAGCCTGTTTTATGTTTGCGTGTGTTTGTTTTTTACGTCTGCGTGTACATCTGGTTCTAACCCAGAAAGGGGTCATAAACCGTTATTAAAGGCTGATTCTACAGGTATTTCGGTTCATATTCTTGGTACTATTCAAGATGGCGGTTCACCGCATATTGGCTGTGATCGGCAATGCTGTAAAGCCCTCTTTGATCAGCCTGATGCTTCACGAAAAGTGGTCTCTTTAGGTATTGTTGATCATAAAGCTGGTTTGCGCTACTTGATTGAGGCTACGCCCGACTTGCCCAGTCAGTTGCAATTATGGCGCTCAAAATGTGGGGCGAGATTTAAATCTATTTTGCCAGATGCGATTTTTTTAACCCATGCGCATATTGGGCATTATACCGGCTTAATGTATTTAGGCAGAGAAGCCTTAGGTGCGAAAGACATACCTGTGTTTGCGATGCCTGGCATGAAAAAGTTCTTAGAAACTAACGGCCCTTGGAATCAATTGGTTGATTTGGGCAATATTAGATTAATAGAAACAAAAGCTGATTCTAGCATACAAATGTCGCCTCAGCTGCAGATCATGCCCATACGTGTACCTCATCGTGATGAATATTCAGAAACTGTTGGGTTTAAGATTTTTGGCCCAAATAAGCGCCTGTTGTTTATACCAGACATTGACAAATGGGGCCTATGGGAGCGCAATATTGTAGAAGAACTGAAAAATGTTGATTACGCTCTTATTGATGCTACCTTTTTTGCAGACGGGGAAATTAATCGTCCAATGGCAGAAGTGCCACACCCTTTTGTTGAAGAAACTATGGCATTGCTAGACCATTTGCCGGCAAGCGAAAAGAAAAAGGTCTTCTTCATTCACTTCAATCATACCAACCCGTTGCTAGATAGCAATTCTGTAGCGGCCCTAAAAGTAGGTTCTTTAGGATTTAATATTGCCCAATACGGGATGGAAATCAAGCTATAAATGGATAAACAATCTGGAACTTCACGACATCGAATTCATGTAGGTAGTGCGGTAGATATCGTTTTAAAACACCACCAACGTACGGGTGAATTAACGCATGGCTTTGTTGCGCGAGTACTTACTAAATCGCCTAGTCACCCCCACGGCATAAAAGTTATGCTAGAAACAGGCGAGGTAGGACGCGTAAAATGGGTTTATAACGAAGAATAAGCCCATAAACGGTATGCGCAGAAGAGCATTGTAATGCAAATTTATACCGCCATCCAAATCCGTATCTTTAGCCCACTATAAAGTACAAATGACATTCAAAGAATTAGGCCTGCATGACGATGTGCTCAATGCACTGGGATACATGAATTTTGAAAAGGCAACCCCTATACAAGAGCAGGCTATACCACAGATTTTACAAGGACGAGACCTTATTGCTTGCGCGCAAACTGGCACAGGAAAAACGGCTGCCTTTATCTTGCCAATCATAGATAAACTTGTTACACAGCCACACAAGGGAACAAATACGTTGGTCATTGTGCCTACGAGAGAACTTGCCATACAGATTGATCAACAAATACAAGGGTTCTCATATTTTACGCCTGTTCATAGCCAAACAGTTTATGGCGGTGGCGATGCAAGCGGCTACATCAACGAGAAAAAAGCCCTTGAGATAGGTGTTGATATTGTAGTGGCCACTCCAGGAAAGCTTAAGAGTCACCTCATGATGGGTCTAACCAATTTTGATCATCTAGAACATCTCATCTTGGATGAAGCTGATCGGATGATGGATATGGGCTTTATTGAGGACATTCAGTTTATTATTTCTAAACTGCCCGAAAAACGACAAAATCTCATGTTCAGCGCAACTATGGCCCCAAAGATTAGGACCCTGGTACGCGAAATATTGCATGAGCCTTTTGAAATCAATCTTAATTTAAGTAAACCAGCAGAAGGTGTAACGCAACAGGTGTACTTGGCTCATGATGAACAAAAAGTGCCACTGATTAGCCAGGTTTTAAAGGCCCATCCGGAGTTTACCAGCACATTGATTTTTTCATCTACAAAAAAAAATGTTTTCACCATTGTGCGCGCCTTGCGGACCAAAGGGTTTGAGGTACACGGAATTTCATCAGACCTTGAGCAAAAAGAACGCGAGCAGGTGTTGAGTGACTTTCGCAGTAGGAGAACACCTGTTTTGGTTGCCACAGATGTGCTGAGCAGAGGTATAGACATTCAAGATATAAATCTGGTAGTAAACTATGACGCGCCTTCAAACGCAGAAGATTATGTGCATCGCGTGGGTAGAACGGCACGTAGCAACACCAAAGGCATGGCCATTACACTTGTTAATGGTAAAGATATGAGGCGTTTACAAGAAATTGAAAGCCTAATCGGTTATGAAATAACGCGGATGGCTATGCCAGAAGTTTTGGGCCCAGCGCCAGAATGGAGAATTGGCTCTGGTGGTAACCGGAAAAATCGCTTTCGTAAAAAAAAGCCAAACTCATCAGAGGGGAAACGCCCAAATTTTAGAAAAGCAAAACCATCTAAACCAAAAGGAGA
>CAYQDW010000125.1:0-2655 GCA_964416385.1 uncultured Cryomorphaceae bacterium
TGTCTCAATTAGAGGTTTATGCTTCTTAATGCCTCGCCATAAGATTTAATGATAAAGGGTTTTAAATGACCTCTTTTTCTTTACAAAGCAGCGTAGCGCACAAATACCGGCTTGGGGATATCTGTTAAAAAATTAGGATTAAAAAGGACAATTCGGGCGAATGATAGTAATATCTTGTTTGCCCTTTTTACACCTCATAAAAGCCGTGGCGCATGTTTATACAGCGGCCGTAGCCCGAAATAATGGCGCATCACAGATGCTTTTGTAGGTTAAGAAACAACTTAAACATCTACCTAATGATCACCAATTTACTTCACAAAAGCTTTTTAGTTGAAATTAATGAAGAAAGCCAGTCTATAGTTAATGAAACAGCGCAACTTGTTGATGATACTGAACGGTTTTTGCGGGCAATAGAAGAATTGCAACACCGCGCAACTTACCCGAGAGTGTTGTCTTGGTTAGCATTCTTTAATGATCACTATTCGTTTTTCCTTCTGTCATATTCAGATACAGTCTTTGCATTGATAGCGCTAGAAGATGATAATGCATTGTTTTCTGATCAGTCTAATTACGAGAAGGAAGTGAGCTTTTCTTTTTATGAAAAAATATTTCGCTACGCCCCAAATATTGAGGTTGCCAATGAAGATTGCGCTAGGTATTTGATGACCTTGGCATTGGTATATGGGCGGTACTATGGTATGGTTAGGGTATCTTCTGTTGGGGCAATAAAAAATCTTGGCTACGTATCAATTGAGAATTTGAGAGCGCTATTTGTACAACTATTTGTCAAGTTTGAGAATCCAAAGCTGCTAACAACAAATCTACCAGTATTAAACTCAAATTGCCTCGATTTATTAATGCATGTGTTGCAAGGGCAGAATCCACGCGTGTATCCGGGGTTGCCAATGCCCCTTTCTAGAAAAGAGAGTTTCTTTTTGGTGCATGCCTCATGTACAGATCTTGATTTGCGCGAAAAATTTCTAGAAAAGGCAATTCTTATCAGCAAGTTTTTAGCGATACATAATGATGAATCTATGTTAACGGAATTTTTTGAGGCAAATCATTTCTTTAATTTTAGGTTGAATGAATTTTGTGCGCATTTGCAATTTTGGCAATCTGCCTACAGGTTTATTTCTAATATAAATTGGCACTTATCACGGCTTAGCGTAGCAGAAATTGTGGATTACTTTATTTTTAAAAGACACAATGAAAACAAGAACTACGCGCTAAAAGGTCGCACGCAAAACTCTATTGAGCAGGCGATAGCTGCCTGGCATGAATATGGTTATTTTGGTAATCTAGAATCTCTTTTAAAGTCATCTTGGGGCAAGCCGAAAAAAGATATTGTGCTGTATGAGGGTGAGGTGTACGAATTTCAAGAAATCACAGACGGACAAAGGCTCTTTGAGGAGTCTGAGCAAATGAACCATTGCGCCTTCTCATATATTGAAATGTGCAGAGATGGATACACTTCTGTTTGGAGCGTTTCTCATAAAAAGAATGAGGTATTTAAGCCGATACTTACACTTGAACTTCGAAGAAAAAAGGTATATCAACTCGTTCAAAAGAATAACAGGAACCCTTCTGAGTTAGAAATATGCATTGTAAAAGAATGGATGAAAGAAAAGGGCTATCGTTTTCTATATGATATAGATGTTGACCCAGAACTACCGCCATTTTAACGGGCAAAACCTTCTTTAGCATGGTTATTTTGATAGCGTGCGCTACAAAGCATTTGTTTACCATCTTTGCCAAATGACACACAAAGCCGGATTCGTTAATATTATTGGTAACCCTAATGTAGGTAAGTCTACCTTAATGAATGCGCTTGTGGGTGAGCGTCTCAGTATTATCAGCCCAAAAGCCCAAACAACCAGGCACCGCATTTTTGGTATTCTTAATGCGCCAGAATATCAAATTGTTTTTAGCGATACACCCGGAATAATAAAGCCTGCATATAAGCTTCAAGAAAGCATGATGGGCTTTGTTGGCGATGCTTTTGATGATGCTGATGTTTTTATATATCTGGTTGAGCCTGGTGAAACAGGATTAAAGGATGAATCTGTTTTTAATAAGCTGGCGGCCACACAAATACCTCTTTTGCTGCTTATTAATAAGATAGACACCATAGATCAGCAAAAGCTTGAAGATGCCGCGCAAAACTGGCAGAAATTATTGCCTAATGCTGAAGTCATCCCGATATCGGCACTAAAAAAGTTTAATACAGATTACGTGCTTAAGCGCGTGTTAGAATATTTACCTGAAAGTCCTCCTTTTTTTGATAAAGATGCCATCACAGACCGTACAGAGCGCTTTATTGTTTCTGAAATTATCCGTGAGAAGATTTTAAAAACCTACAGTAAAGAAATCCCATACGCGGTAGAGGTGGTTGTAGAATCCTTTAAAGAAGAAGAAGAGATTATCCGCATTCGTGCAAATATTCATGTAGCTAGAGAAACGCAAAAAGGAATTATAATTGGGCATAAAGGCAGCAAGCTAAAACGCGTAGGCACCGAAGCGCGTAAAGATTGCGAAGCTTTTTTTGGCAAGCACATTTACCTTGAGCTGTTTGTTAAGGTGAGCAAAAACTGGCGTGATGATGACCAAAAACTCAAGCGCTTTGGCTATTAAGCCCCCTCCAAAACACCCATCTTA
>CAYQDW010000126.1:0-2367 GCA_964416385.1 uncultured Cryomorphaceae bacterium
CCCTTTGAGTTGTATGGGGCGGCTTTATCGTTGAATGAAAACATTGGGTGTTCTAATCTCATCTTAGAGGGCACCACAGCCGAACTAGTAGCAGGTAAAAGCATTACTGCCACGGGAAATTTAACCAATAACGTGAGCAGTGCCGCAGGTTTGGTTTTAAAAGCGACTACTACAGATTATTCCCAATTGAAATTTGATGGTACCTATACAGGAAGCGGAAAAATAACGAAGCAGCAACATTTATCAGTTGGATGGCATAACATGGGGATGCCTTTTTCGGGCGTATCAGCAAGTGTATTAGGTACAGTGGGTACTGATGCCAATGCTGTGGCAGAAAACTTAAAGTATTGGGATGCCACTGTTGGAAACTGGATGAATGTAGCCAACGGTAATGTTTCACTAGTGGCAGGCCGCGGTTACAATGGTTATGTGGGTACAAATGGTATTGCAACGACAGCAGGTATTGTAGATGTACTGGGCAGTACACCAATTACCAGTGTAACACCAGACCTGTTTTTAAATGGTGCTACGCCCGTATGGACTGATTTTGCAGGTGTTGAAAAAGATGGCTGGAATTTGGTAGCCAACCCATTCTTAGCGTCTTTAGATTTTAGTGCACTTACACTTACAGATGTAGAAAATGCATTCTATATATGGGTTCCGGCAAGCAACAACTATTTTTCATGGGCTCCTGCATCGCCAGTTGCAGATCGCTATATAGCACCAATGCAGAGTTTTTGGGTACGCGCAACGGGTGGTAGCCCAAGTTTAGGCAGCTTTACCTATGCACAAACCAGCACCGTTCAAGCGCCCGTTTATCGTAAGACCGATTTTATCACAGACCATTTGATTCTCAATGCCACGGCTAATGATAATCCCAATGAGACTGACGCTTTGGTGTTAGCCTTCACAAATGAGCAGGTAACAAGCGGCTTTGATAATGGATGGGATGCACGTAAAATGCAGAACACTGGTAGCACACCTAGCTTGTATAGTTTGGGCGGAGGCACAGCAACAGCCATCAATGCAATAGCTTACGGACCTAACAACAAAAGCAACCTGGTATTACCATTAGGGTTTAATATAGAAAGCCCTAATGCAGCCGTTTACGAGATTGCTTTAGATAAAACCTATTTAAATTATGATTACCAGATTTATCTAGAAGATGGTTATACCAATACATATCATGATTTAAAGAAAGGCGCTTATACCTTTCAGTATGATCCTGCAGCGCAAAACAGGTTTAAGTTACATGTTGGCAACAGCGCAATAGATATATCAAGCCCAACACCACCGCTTGATGTATGGATTAATGGTAGCCAAATTCATTTGATGTCAACAGAATACAGCGGCGCGGTACAATGCGCGATGATGGACATGTCTGGAAGAACCGTGTTCATGAGTGATAAATATGAGTTAGAATTAGGCGAATCACTCATGCTTAGCCTACCTGAAATCCCAACAGGTCTTTACATATTGCAATGGATAACAGATCTTGGTACAGAACAGCAAAAAGTACAGTATGCCAAATGATTAATTGACTATATATAACCAAAGATCATTTAATAGACATGCGCTGGATGAAGTAGTTTGCCAAGGTTATTGATAAGGGCTGCCCTTAGCGTATTGGATTTGGAACCAGGGAAGAATACACTAGAATATTCACGCAAATTAGGCATCGTGTTCAAGTTAATAGAAGTGAATATCTAGCAAAGGATATTTATCGGCAATTTTTATAAAATCAGCATAAACAAAGCTGAAAATCAGCAAATTGTTAAAAATCGTGGGTTAATCGTGGGGTGTTTTTAACGCGCTATGGGTTAATCGTGGGGTGTTTTATCCGTGTTTCGGAAATGGTAAACGCATTTTTGCAAAAATTTATCTGAGAAGTTATGAGGCTAAAATTTACCCCTGCGAAATTTTACGCAGTTGTGTTGTTATTTGTGCTAGTTGCTCCTGCAATACAGGCGCAAACTTTATCTATTTCTTCCAACGGCCAAACGGGCACAAGTGGTACCAACTGGAGTACTAGTGGGAGCAACCCTGTAATTATTACAGCTACAAACGCCACTGATATTAACACTTTAATAATCGAGGGTTATCTCAATTCGGGTACATCGGTTGAAATTAGGATTACGACTGCCGGTTTCATTCAAATTGAAAGTCCAATAACAAAGAGTGCTGGTGGTGATGCTATGCTTACCGTTCGTGGAAATAGTAGAGTTTCTGTTTTTGTAGGAGGTCCAATTACCTCTACATCAAATAAGTTGAATGTAGTTCTCTGGAGTGACTATGACAACAATAATGATGGTGGCGTCAGTGGGTCAGTTGCGCACTGGATTTGTCTGCGGGATGGTGTTATGTTTT
>CAYQDW010000127.1:0-2314 GCA_964416385.1 uncultured Cryomorphaceae bacterium
TTTTAGGTAGGGCTTTAATTCTAACCACGAGATTTCTAGTCCGTAGTAGTTGTACCCCATATCAATCCAGCCAAAGAGTTTTTCATACATCTGCGCCTGTATCAGCAAGCCTTTTGCCCTAAAGGCATAGTTGCCTGGCCCGATTTCATAATTGGCCTCTGCGATGTCATCTATGTTTTCTTCGGCACTGTCTATATACCAGTATTCATATTCTGCTTTGATGTTTGCCTTGAGCTTTTCCTGTAAAAACGGGTAAACTTCCGCCTCAAAAACATCATCAAAATCAAAATAGGCATTCGTGCTTACATCAAAATAATAGGTGTCTGTATGGCCGTAACCATGTGCCGCGCCTGGGTAGTAATGCCATTGGTTATTGGTTATTTGAAAAATATTTTGATACAGTTGCTCAATTTCAAACCGGTCAATCACTTCACCTAGCGCTATGGTGTCTTTTGGTAAAGGCTGGCTAGGCCACGAACCACTGCGCAGGCGCCTGTATACGTCTGCCAAAGCAGTATCTTTCATCAAGGTGCTATAAAAGAGAAGGGGCTTGTTGGTTGTTACGCTTAAAGGTGCTAAAACAAATGCTCCGGTCTGATGCACGGCATCTTCAAATGCATAATCTTCAATGATACGACCTACAAAATAATGATGGTTGTAAACTTCTACCGTATCTAGGTTAACCACCGTTTTTAAGCAAATGGGTTCTTCCTGTGCTGCCAGTAGCAAGGGCAAAGAGAAAAGCAACTGAAACGTTTTCAAGGGGGCTCTATTTAGAAGCCTCAAGTTACAGAAATGTTAGTCCTTTTTCAATATCTAGCAACCAGCCGGTGAGGCTGTAGCGTGGTGTATTTGCGCGTAGCACTTCATGTTCCAGTTCACTTAAAAAGATGGCCAGTGTTCCTCCTTTGGGTTCTACGGTGATTTCTTTTCCCTCGGGGAGGTAGATTTTTAATTCACCACCATCACTTGGTTGCCAATTGGGGTTGAGATAAAAAACAAATGACACGTGCCGGTGGGCTTGCTGGTTAAATCGGTCGGCATGGCGTTTGTAAAAAGTACCTGCTGGATAAATGGCAAAGTGCATTTCGTCATCGCGTAGGCCGAGATATAAAGTGCGGTTTAAATAAAGCCGCAATGCCTCAAGAAATTCCTGTAAGGGTTTCAGTGGGTTAATTTCTAGGTCTTCGTCAATCCACAAAATACGGTCACCACGAATAGATTGGTCTATTTGGTGGTGTTGCATTTTACCAATTCCAGCTTGATGAAAAGCACCTTCATTGCGTTCTCGCAGCGCAAAATTGCGTAGTTGTTCAACAAGCGTTGCAGGAAGCGCATCGCGTTGAATATGGTAACCGTTTTGAGCCAGGTTGTCGGCTATGGTACCCAATGCCTCAAACTGTGAGGCGTTGAGCAGGGGCAGCAGCGGAGGCATGATTTACAGCACGAGCACTGATTTAGTATAACAAATGAAGCTAAAATAATGGTGCGTTAAACACCCTGATGCACTACAAATGTTTTCTATGAGGCAAGCTGAAGTGAGATCTTCGTTTTAACATTTTTGAAATTGCTTACAACCGAAAATTGGGTGGTGCCATAAACAACTGGCTCAGGGTAGATGAGAAATCAACGTGCAGCCTTAGTGCAGAAATGCCGGTGCTATGCTTACTTTGTTTCTTGCCTTATTAGCCACTGGGCCAAACGCTGACTATTGGTAAATAAGAGATAGCCTATAAGTATTGCAATCATGTTTGTAGCGAGTTGCGTTAGACTTCCCCCAGCATTTGAAGGGTTAAATTGGTATTGATTTACCGTTTGTTGAAAGACTGCCAGCAAGCGAAAAATAATTGAGGGTACATGGATAACCCACAATGTGCCACCGATGAGAAGAATGGCTAGTTGTATTACGCGTAATTTATTGGGATTACCAAGCGCAATGCGGTCTTCATCAAAACCTTTAGTTAGCTGTAACACATCAACAAGCCATCCTGCTTTTTTAATCAGTAAATAATAGAGGCCAATCATGAGCGCAAGCATTGCTAATGTAGACGCAATAATTTTCCAGAATGGGGATATTGACAAGTAAGGTAAAACGCCAGGCAACGTAGAAAAAACGGTGCTGAGCAGCATAAATAGACCAAAAATCTTTATTAAGAGGATGAAAAAATCGCGAATGGTCATGGTTATACGCCTTTCGATTTTCCGTTAATCATATTCCAAAGTGTATCCGCAATAATCTTTAAGTCCAATAAGAGGCTCCAATTTTCAAGATAGTAAACATCCGCTTTTACGCGAAGGCGCATTTGTTCTGTAT
>CAYQDW010000128.1:0-1805 GCA_964416385.1 uncultured Cryomorphaceae bacterium
TAAAAATCGAACGCGCTCAAATCCCATTCGCCCGTTTTCGCGCCTGCGTCATGCCTTATAGTTGCAGTTCTTGATTAGTTTCATGTTAACCATGCAAATCTCAAAGTTGATTTGAGATTTGGACGGTTGTAATCCGGGAGTTTTATGATTTTTTATAATCGGGTTTTGGTTCACCTGCCACGCGTAAAACGTTGCTAAAAATCGCTTCATGCTGCGCTTCAATGTTTTTCCGGAAGCTTTCAGGCAAACGATAAAAATCGCGTAGCTCTACCAAAATAGGGATGTTGCTTTCGCGGATGCGCTTTTGCAAATTGTTTAGCACCTCAAAGGGTAATGGCTCTTGATTTTGTGGTAATACCACGAGATCTAAATCGCTACCGGGATGTGCACCGCCTGTAACGCGACTACCATATGCCCAAACTTCTATGGGTTGACCAACGGCTTCAAACAGCGGTATTAACATGTTCTTATAGTGCGAAGGCAGTATCATTTGTTTTGAGCGTTCATGTTTTTCATTAATTCTTTGGCGTCTGTAACAAAGCCAGGAATCAGCCCTAATGTTTCATTGGCATAATCTTCACCATAATCATGCGCTGTTTTGTTTCGGCTATCGTGATAATTTAGCCAGCGCTTACATGGGCTTCGGACACCAAAATACCCTGCTTTACCGCATAAACTACTCGCTTAAATCAATAGTAACATCATACACGCGGCCGCAAGCATTATTGGGTTGGCCTAATACAAATGGAAAATTGGCCTGATGATAATTTTCTAAGCTGTTCAATCTGAAGTTTGGATTGTTAATTTCAAAAGCTATGCCGCCAGGATTAAAAGGAAACCCTGCCCTGCTACCATAATAACTTGGATATCCAATATGGCTAAAGGTTTTCACCTCAATAGGAGACAACACAGTGTCAGATAGTGGCCCGACAAGTTTTTGTGTAATCACAGACCCTTGAGGTACGTTATAGAAGATTGTTAACGTATCATTTTCTGACGGCAGCCAAATATCAGCATTTACATGTACTCTAGCAACTGTTGAATTGTTTACATAAATGGTGTCTAAGTTGGCA
The DNA here is from genome assembly GCA_964416385.1 of uncultured Cryomorphaceae bacterium. Classification (GTDB taxonomy): domain Bacteria; phylum Bacteroidota; class Bacteroidia; order Flavobacteriales; family Schleiferiaceae; genus JAUHWL01. The sequence goes on from CAYQDW010000128.1 coordinate 1,074, forward strand.
TTGTCAGGAAAGTTGACTGCGAGATCCACCTGATAAAAACCACCATTACCACCATTGCCAACAAAGGCCAAGTATTTTTTTAAGTCACCACACTGGGCGCACACGCTTGCATCATAACTACCTTTAATATGGAAATAGCCATTTGCATCAGTAGTGGCTGTAAGCAAGTCAACACCGCCTAAACCTAAAGTTACTTTTACATTACTTTCTGGCACATTGCTGCCGCACTGCTTCATAATGTACCCTTTTAAATCAACACTTCCTTTTTCGTTTTTTTGGCAACTTGTAAGGGCAAGTACGAAAATAGAAACGGTCAAAAATTTTATTCTCCCTCTCATTGCTTTACAATTTTTTGGTTAGAAATGATTTGCCCATAGGAAGTGTCAGAGACTTGATGATTAAAAAGATGTTCGGGAACCACATGAGCGGACATGTCAAACAAAAACTCATGATTTGTGCCGAATGCGTATTGGTTAAGACTCAAATTCCCCAATACACGTCTTAGCTCAACATTTGGAGAATTATAGACTTGCGCAGAGAGAGAGAGAGAGAGAGAGAGAGACAATAATGATGCCGCAACTCCAGGTTTAAAATTGATTTTCATTAGTGAATTGTTTTAACTATTGCTAACGTAGGTAATAATTTCTTTGCTAAAATTATGTGTGGGTTAATTTTTGTCATTCGCCCGTTTTCGCGCCTGCGTCATGCCCATGCCTTCTAGTTGCAGTTCCT
>CAYQDW010000129.1:0-1751 GCA_964416385.1 uncultured Cryomorphaceae bacterium
AGCTTCTTCCATAAGTTCACGGTTGTTAGGCTCCATTGTGGCCAACTTTTTAAAACGCGCTGTGGTGTTATTGATTCCTGTTAACTTATGTTGCAAAACCAACACACGGGCGGCATCCACAAGTGGTAACATAGCGCGTAATTTTAAATCGAATTCATCCTTATGTTCACCACTGCTCTCTACCACAAAATTGCGAAAGAAGCTTAGTGGTGCAGGATTTTTTAGTGCGTTTTTAGCCAGTAGGGGAAGAAAGATTTGTGTCTTATCTAGCTGCTCATACAAATGTTTAGACATTGCTACGCCCAGATTATTATCACCATAAGCCACCCTAAAATCGAAGAAAATGGTGCTTAATAAAATATTGTTTTCATCAGGCTGGCGCACCCAATGTGTAAAGTATTTCAGCCAACCTGATAGGGGCTGGCACCATTTTTCATGATTTGCCCCAATATCTGCGACATCTTGCACAAAGCCAAAGCGCGCTAATATTTGCGATACTTGGTTGGCCAATGCTAAAAAATAAACTTTTCTAGTTTCATTTTCAGCCGCATCAACACCATCTTCAAATACCAATGCGTGATCTTGATCGGTGCGAAGTAACTGTTCTTCACGACCTTGGCTCCCCAAAGCTAACCAAGCAAAGGCACAAGGCGGCTGCCCGACTTTTTCTATGGTCATCTCTATAATCCGTTGTAGCAAAGTGTTGTTAAGGCCAGCCATCATGCGGCTTACATAATTCATGCTCACGCCTTGTTGCAAGTACTTGCTTAAAAGGTCATCTCCCTTGCTACGCAGAGTAAGTAACACAGTAATTTCTTGCGTCCTGCGCATTTCTTTTATAATAATGGCAGGATTATACCCTTGCTCAAGCAGCAGGTCATGGTCGCTAATAATGCCCAAAACCTTTGTGTTTTGTGTACCATCTTCGGTAATGCATAGGTGATGCACATGGCGGCTCACCATTTCAATCATATATTCTGCTACACTTTGATCTGGTTTTATGCATATCACCGGACTACTCATTAGCGCTGAAATTGGTGCCGAAATAGCGGTTTTTCCCGTGGCTACCTTTTGGCGGAGGTCTTTATCTGTTACAATGCCAATGGGATTGCCGTTTTCAACAACCAATATGCTACCAACGCCCCGCGCGGTCATGGCGTTTGCTGCCGCTTGTACCGTAGTATCTCGGGCACAAGTGAGCACGTCTTTATTTCCGTTTATGGTTACAGTTTCACTTAGCAGCGGTAGGGCATCCTGTTCTTGTTGTAGATGTTTTGGCGGTACACCGCCTTTTTGATGAAAGCGCTGCATGGGCTTTCCACTTGCATAACCCATGGCAAAGAATAGTGCCACTTTCGGATTTTGTTCTACAATTTGCTTCCCGATACCCACAGGAATAGCATAGAGCAAACACTCTTCAAGAGTTTCTGCAGAAGCTAAATAAGGCTCGTTAGCCAGCAAAGGACGTACACCAAAAATGTCGCCTTCATCACAAATGTCGATAAGGGCTTGGCCATTTTCTTGAAATATTTTAACTGAGCCTTGACGCACCACATAAAACACCGCATTTGGTTTTTGACCTTCACTAAAGATGTTTTCTCCAGCTTCCCGATATTGGATAGAAACCTGCGCTGCCAAGCTCTCCAGCTCATTTGCTGTAGCCAGATCAAATGGTGGAAATTTGCTGAGAAACTCAGCTATGCGGGTGGATATGGTGTTTGCGGGCATTTTGGTATGTTTAACTCACCCCT
>CAYQDW010000130.1:0-1585 GCA_964416385.1 uncultured Cryomorphaceae bacterium
TAGCTTTTGCAAGTATTGGGCGAAATCGGGGTTGTCTTCTACCACTAAAATCCGGGGTTGGTCTTCGTTTGGCTGCTGCGCTACTACAGGTGGGGCAGCTTCTTTTGTTTGCTGCTTTTTACCCTTTACAGGCGCCTCCTCAGCCTCTGAAACAGGTATTTCTAAATAAAATGCCGCACCGCTACCCGTGTTAGATTCTACCCAAAGCTTGCCCCCTAACAGATCTGTATATTCTTTACACAGGGCCAAGCCAATGCCATAGCCGGGCTGCGGTGCATTTTTGGCAGCACTGCCCTGCACATAGCGCTGAAATATGGTTTTTGCCTCGTCTACGCTAACCCCGGGACCAGAATCTTGCACCCGTACCGTTAAGGTGTTGTTTAAAAATGTGCTCTGTACGGATATACGCCCAACATCTGGCGTAAACTTAAAAGCATTGCTCAAAAAGTTGGTGATGATTCGCTCTACGGATTTGGTATCTATCATTAAATAATGGGGGCCAGAAGGCGACATCTGCAAGCTATAATCAATTTGCTTTTTCCTGGCCAACCCGTCAAAACCAGCAAAAATGCGCTTTAACAGCATAGACCATTCAACCGCTACAGGCTTTACTTGCAAAGCGCCCACCTGCATCTTTGATAAATCCATGACATCATTTAGCATGGCCGTTAGCTGTGTTACTTGCACATCTATTTGCTGGGCAGAGGTGATTAATTCTTGCGGTTGGTGCACCTGCTTTTTAATTTGACTAGACATGGCCTTAATTAAACTAAGCGGTGTTCTAAACTCGTGGCTGATGTTATTAAACAACTGCGTTTTTGCCATGTCTATCTGCTCTAGCGTCTGGTTTTGCGCCATTATGGTTTCGGTGCGCTCTTGCACTACTTTTTCTAGCTTGCGCTCTTTGGCGCGTTGCTGGGCAAGCCACCCGCGTATGCCAAAAATCAGGACTAGCATGCCCGCGATTACAAAAAGTACGCGCACCCAAAAAAGCTGGTACCAGTAAAACGGCTTGTATATGGGGAATTTCCATGTTTTGTAGACCCCGGCATAGGTGGGGTCTTCTGCGCGTACTTCTAGGGTGGTGCTACCGTGGGGTATACCATAAATGAGCAAAGGTTGTGTTATATCTAAGGGTGCCCAATTGGGGTAAAGACCTTGAATGCGCCACTCCAAATTTGGTTTTACAGCGCCATAATAAGGAAATGTAAATTCAACTGTGGCAAGCATACCTTGTCTGTTTATTGCCAACATGCCGGTATCACCTATACCAAATTGCTGCGCTGCCACTTCATCGCCCGCAGCGGCATATTGATTGATATTTTTGAGGTGTAAATCATGCCAAACTTGTAATGGCGGCTTAGTAATGGCATTGGGGTTAAAAGCCGTTATGCCGTTAACACCCCCAAAATATAGCATGCCATCTGGGGTTTGGCAATGCGCCAAATAGTTCTGTTCATTACAGGCCAAACCATCGGCTACGGTAAAATTAAGCACGGCTCTTGTGGCCGTATCAAAGGCCATGATGCCATCATTGCTGCTTAACCACAGGCGACCAAGCGTATCTGGATAGGCTGCGTGAAGC
>CAYQDW010000131.1:0-1554 GCA_964416385.1 uncultured Cryomorphaceae bacterium
ACAATTTTGTTAATTCGTCTACAAACTCTCAAGCGGGCCTTGTATAGTGCCAAAGTAATCTTTGGCTATATGGTTATACCGTTATGTGGTTGGTACTTTCTAATGTGAATATGGCTAATCTTTACAATAGTTGGCCAGGTCTGCTAAAATATACGTACTTAGTATGCCTAGCTGTTATTATAGTCCTTTGTATTTTGATTGTAATATTTTTTTAGCACTAAAAAACCGTACTACAGCAACAAAACACCTTATTCGGGAAGAAAAACGGGTTTGTTTTTGCTGAAGTTCCAACGTGCATATATACCTATGCGTCTTAGGCGAACACCCGGAAACTCATATACCCACAACGTAGGACGTAAATCAACGCCAACTACAAGCGGCATTTGCGTAAACCGGTGTTCAATGCCCAGCTGTCCGGCGGCTCCCAGTAAGAGATCTTCATGATAAAGTACAGTGCCCCCAAGCCCCATGAACCAGTAAAAATTCTCACCAACGGGCTTGTGTAGCACGGTCCATAACACATCGCCATAAAGCATGTGTTTTATAGGTGGATCGAAAATGTTAGATACTTGCCAGCCAATGTTGGCCTGCATTCTGCCCGCGCCAGAACCATAAACAAAATCTAGGCCTGCACCATCTCCTAAACGTAAGCCAAGTTCTTGGGCTGATACAATTGACGTTACCAAAAGGGTGAATGCTGCAATTAGAAAAGGTTTCACGCTAAGACTGCTTATAGGTTTTTAGCAATAGGGAATCGCCATCAAATACGGCATAGGTATAATAGGTAATCCAATCGCCTAGATTGATGTATTTGGCCGTATTGTTAACGGTTATATCTAGCGGTAAGTGCCTGTGACCAAAAATGAAATAATCAAAATGCTCTTGGGCTAGAACGTCTTTGGCATATTGTACCAGCCATTCGTTTTCTACCCCTAAAAATTTGGCGTCATCACCACCTGTTTTGGCGCGACTGCTGCGACTAAAGTAATCGGCAAGCCCTATACCAAAGTTGGGGTGTAAACGCGCAAAGCACCACTGCAGAAATGCATTAGAAAAGACCTTTTTAATGAACTTATAGCCGTAATCACCAGGGCCCAGCCCATCGCCATGACCGATGTAAAACTTCTTACCGTGCCACTCGCGGGTTATGGGTTCGCGGTAAAGCGTCAGGCCAATTTCTTTGGGCAGGTAGTCAAAGATCCACATGTCGTGGTTGCCGGTAAATAGGGTTATGGGTATGCCGCTATCCGCAATTTCAGCCAGTTTGCCCAAAACACGCACAAAGCCGCGGGGCACAGCGCGTTTGTACTCGAACCAAAAATCAAAGAGGTCGCCAACAATAAAGAGTTCGGTAGCATCTGCTTTAATCATGTCCAGCCAGGCTACCAGCTTCTTCTCGCGCTTCAGGCTGCTGGCATAATCAGGAGTGCCCAGGTGGGCATCGCTCATAAAGTAAATGCGGGTAGGCTTTTGCATCGGGGTAAAAATACACGTTGCGGTTGATTTGATAACCACCCCGTCTCTCATTCCGCTACGCTTCATTTGAGCCACCCC